>JADGPX010000133.1 GCA_017882215.1 Chitinophagaceae bacterium
AATGAACTTTCAGGTAACAAACAAAAAAAGAATATAGCTCTTGAAGAAAAGAATAAGGAGATGACCGTACTTGAAAAGAAACAGGCTGAAAAAGAAAAGGTAGTTGCCAAATTAAAGGGGAGACAAAAGGAATTATCTGCCCAGATCACCAACAAACGAAAACAGGATGCAAAGCTGAGAGGAATGATAGCTGCAATGATCAAAAGGGAAATTGAGAATGCCAGAATAGAAAGGGACAGGCTTGCCAAACTAAATAAGCCTAAACCAAATAATAATACTGATGTTGTAGTCACTAAGCCTTCTGTAACAAGAACGCCGAAAAGAACTGAAAGTGTTTTAGTAAGTTCAGAAGCAGACAGAGTGTTGGATGCCAATTTTGAAAGAAACAGGGGGTCACTGCCCTGGCCTGCTGATGGCTTTATCTTAAGTCATTCCGGAAGAAATGTATTGCCTGGTGGAGTGGAGTACGATAATCCCGGGGTAAGCATTGGCACTGCAATAGGAGGTTCAGTGAAAGCAATATTTGATGGCGAGGTAACTAGAGTGAATCCTATGGATGATAAACAGGTGGTTTTTATAAAGCATGGAAAATATTTTACGGTTTACAGTAATCTTTCATCTGCAAATGTTCAAAGAGGACAAACAGTAAAAACAGGACAGGTGGTTGGCAGAGCAGGAGCAAATGATGACGCACAGGGAGAGGTTGATCTTATAATAATGAAGGAGAGCAACAATGTAAATCCTGAGCAATGGCTCAGGAAAAAATGATCAATCAATAAACGTTTTGTATAAAGCTTCGTACTCAGGTACAATATTATTTATATCAAATTTCATTGCCTGTTGCAAAGCATTATGTTTAAATTCTTTCAGTTTTACTTCGTCGGATAAAATCTGGAGTGTATTCTTACACATATCTTCTACATCTCCAACCTTACTTAAAAAACCACTGTAATTATTTAGATTTATTTCAGGCAGCCCTCCCACATTTGTTGATATCACAGGAACAGCTGCCGCCATTGCTTCTAATGCTGCAAGACCAAAACTTTCATATTCACTGGGTAATAAAAAAACATCAGATACTGCTAATATATCTTCCATCTGTTCCTGTTTACCTAAAAACCGAATTTCATTATGAGCTGCACTTTCGCGGCACAGCGTTTCAATATAAGGCCGTTCAGGCCCATCTCCTACAAATAAAAGTTTTGAAGGTATTTCGGCATTCACTTTTACAAACACTTTTACCACATCATCAATACGTTTTACTTTTCTGAAGTTGGAAGCATGGAGTAAAATTTTTTCACCATTTGGAGAAATAACTTTTTTAAATGCATCAATGGGTTTGCGGTTAAACCGCTTTACATCCACAAAATTGTAAATCACCTGGATATCTTTTTCCATTTTAAAGTTGCTGAATGTCTCATCACGCAAATTTTTTGATACAGCAGTGATCGCATCACTTTCGTTCATGGAAAAAGTAACTACAGGAGAATATGTTTTATCTCTTCCCACCAATGTTATGTCAGTGCCATGCAAAGTAGTTACCACAGGAATTTTTATTCCCTGTTTAGCTAAAATTTGTTTAGCCATATAAGCTGCAGAAGCATGTGGTATGGCATAATGCACATGAAGCAATTGCACGTCATTATTTAAGATCACATCTACCATAGTGCTTGCCAGTGCGGTTTCGTAAGGAGGGTAATCAAACAAAGGATAGGTTGGCACTCTTACCTCATGATAAAAGATATTGGTATGAAATCCGCTTAGCCTCACAGGTTGCTGGTAAGTGATAAAATGAATATTATGTCCTTTATCTGCCAAAGCCTTACCTAATTCAGTAGCTAAAACTCCGCTTCCGCCAAAAGTAGGGTAGCATACAATTCCGATATTCATACATTAATTTTTTGTTAGATGAGGATGCAAAATACTAATTCTTTAAGCGCAATTATTGGGTTAAGTTTGCTTTAAAAATAATTAATGAAAAAGTGTATTTTAATAACAGCAGTTTGTTTATGTTCTCAATTAGTGTTTTCTCAAAATACTGATTCTGTAGTAATAAAAAAGATTGTTGATGAAACAATGACCAATGGCGCTGCTTACGAAAATTTAAGGAAGCTGTGTAAACAGGCAGGACCAAGGCTTTCAGGTTCACCTCAATTTGCGAATGCGGTAAGATTGGTTTCTGCTATGATGAAAGAAATTGGCGCAGACACTGTATACCTGCAGCAATGCATGGTGCCGCACTGGGTTCGTGGTGAAAAAGAAAAAGGGCAAATAATCTTATTTATTGGAAAAAAATATGATCTGAAACTTTGTGCATTAGGCAATTCTGTTGGTACAGGAGCAAAAGGTGTTACCGCAAATGTTATTGAAGTAAATAGCATGGAGCAATTAGATAAATTAGGAACAAATGGCGTGAAGGGGAAAATTGTTTTCTTTAATTTCCCCATGAATCAAACCTATATTAAAAGCTTCAGGGCTTACGGTGAAAGCGGCGTTTCACGTAATAGAGGACCTGCGCTCGCAGGAAAGTACGGAGCAGTTGGCGCTATCGTTCGCTCTCTTGCCATTAATCTAAACGATTATCCGCACACAGGTGCAACTGGTTATAATGATTCATTTCCAAAAATTCCTGCAGTTGCTATCAGCACAAATGATGCAGAATATTTAAGCAAACAATTAAAAAGAAAAAATGTGTCAAAAGCATATTTCAGAACAATGAGTAAGATGTTGCCTGATGCTCCGGGATACAATGTAATTGCAGAAAAGAGAGGCTCACAATTTCCTGAAGAAATAATTACTGTTGGTGGACATTTGGATAGCTGGGACTTAGCCGAAGGCGCTAATGATGATGGCTCAGGAGTTATGCAAAGCATGGAAGTTTTACGAACACTGAAAGCGCTTGGTATAAAACCAAAAAGAACAATTCGTGCTGTTGCATTTGCCAATGAGGAAAATGGCGGAAGGGGCGGACAAAAATATCTTGACGAAGCAAAAACAAAAAATGAGAGACACATTTTTGCTTTGGAAAGTGATGAAGGTGGATTTACACCAAGAGGATTTAGCCTTGATATGACTGAAGCTCAGCGCAACAAAATAATGCAATGGAAAAATTTATTTTATCCTTACGGCGCTTCTGATATAATTGCCGGCGGCAGTGGCTCTGATGTTGGTCATTTAAAAGAATTGGGAACTGCATTGGCAGGCTTTACTCCCGATAGTCAGCGGTACTTTGATATCCATCACGCAGCGACCGATGTATTTGAAAATGTAAGCAGGAGGGAATTGCTTTTAGGCGCAGCAAATATGGCAGCGCTTATCTGGCTGGTTAGTGAGTATGGGTTGTGAGATGAGAGTTGTGAGTAATGAGTTATCAGTAATCAGCAATAAGCGATAGATTTTTTTATACAAATCAAATCCTTATAATCTATTAATCTACCCAAATCCTGGTTCAGACAAATAATCCTGGTTCAGACGGACAACATTAAAAAAATAACCGGCTTTTTATGCAGATCAATTTTTTCATTTCTCCATTCTGCGATTGATCTTGTTTTGATAAATTCATTTTTTGATGTGAGCTCTGAGGCGATGCAAAGTTGTGTTAAGGGCTTGCATGTTTTTAGAATTGTTTCCAGCAATTGATTATTGCGGTATGGCGTTTCAATAAATATTTGAGTACATTTTTTTCTTGCTGATTCTTCCTCCAGCTCTTTTATTTTAGAAGTCCTTGGTTGTGCCTCAATTGGTAAATAGCCAACAAACTGAAATTGCTGCCCGTTCATTCCACTTGCCATCAAGGCTAATAAAATTGAACTTGGTCCCACCAAAGGCTTTACGGTTACATTCATTTGCTGCGCTGCCTGCACTAAAATTTGTCCGGGGTCTGCAATGCCGGGGCAGCCGGCTTCACTTATGATGGCAATATTTTTTTCTTCTTTTATTTTTTGTTTAAACACTGATAGCTGTTCTGCTTCTGCTTTGTGAATAGTGAACCATTCATAATCATCAATTACAATTTCTTTGCAAATGCTTTTTAAAAATCGCCTTGCAGTTCTTTCATTCTCTGCAAAAATTACTTTGCAATTCTTTACTGCATCAATAATGTAAACAGGAATTGTATCAACACTGTCTTCTGATAAAAAAGAAGGAATTAAATAAACAATGCTTTTTGATGTCATGATCTTTTTTGATGATGCAAACTTAATGTAGCTGCAATTACTGCATAAGTGGGCGCTAATATCCAGCCGATGATTGGTAAGCCATGCATTAAATAAAACACCATGCCATTACCGATGGCGAGTCCTTTATGATTGCCGATAAAATCAATACTTTGAGACACGGAAAGTTTCCTGCGCTCACTGTTGTAATCCAGCATTGAAAATCCAAAATAGTAGCACTCAATAAATAAAACCAGTACCGGTGTTGCCCATCCTATCAATGGAATAAAAGCTAAAATAAAAATAGATACCATGTAAACCGTTTGCCATAAAGTGTTTCGCAGAGCTATACCAATTCCTCTTATAACATCTTTCCCAAACTGTTTTAGATCGAAAGGATATTCTTTGCCATCTATTATGGCTTCTGTTCTTTCGCTGATGTAAGCAAAAACCGGGGAACCAATAATGAGAAATAAATATTTGAACCATGAAAAATAAACGAACAGTAAAATAAGCTGTAGAATTAATTGTCCGAAAATAAAAAGGAAACGCAACCAGGTATCCTGCTCTTTAATCATTAGGGCTTTCAATCCCGTTTTGGAAAAAAAATAATCAATAACATGGGCTGATGAATGCCAGAACAAATAAATGCCTGCACAAAATAAAACTGCATAAAGAACTCCGGGAATAATGATCCACTTCCACAGCCTGTGCTTTACAATAAAATGATGTGCTTTAAAATACGACTGGATGGCTATAATTAATTCTTTAAGCAAAGTGTTGGTTGACGGGTTTGTTCAAACTTAAAAAATATAATCCGTGTTTGGTGTTGCAGGAAGACATTTAATATAATTTTATACGTTTAAGACATACATTTTGTTATCATTAGTATGAAAAAATTACCGTTTAATTTTTATAAAAGAAAAAATGTAGTTGCTATTGCAAAAGAATTAGTGGGCAAAATAGTTGTCACAAAATTTGATGGACTAACAACTTCCGGAAGAATTGTAGAGGCTGAAGCTTATGTTGCCATGATAGATAAAGCATCACATGCATTTGGCGGAAGAAGGACTGCAAAAAACGAGCACATGTATGCAAGCCCGGGCACTGCGTATGTATACATTTGCTATGGCATGCACCAGATGTTTAATATTGTTACTAATGAAAAAGATGTTCCTGATGCGGTTTTAATAAGAGCTGTGGAACCTTTAGAAGGAATTAATATTATGCTGCAACGTACAGGAAAAGAAAAATTAGATTTTACTTTAACAAAAGGACCGGGAAATGTAGGTAAGGCTTTAGGAATTTTTAAAAAACATTCGGGTTTGCATTTGCTGGATGATGAGATTTATTTAGCTGATGATGGATTTGAATTAAAAGAAAACCAGATTGGCATCAGCGGAAGAATAGGCGTAGCAAGCGCCGGCGCAGATGCTTTATTGCCTTACCGTTTTTATGTTAGAGGCAATAAATATGTAAGTTGGAAGAATAAGTAAAAATATATTTGCTATGCGTCATTATTAATTTTATAATTTATGTTGTATTATCTATTGGTTTTTATTTCAGCATTACTTGTTGATATAATTCCCTTCATAGGACCGCCGGCATGGTCGGTAATGGTTTTTTTTCAGATAAAATTTCACCTTAATATCTGGATTGTTTTAGTTGTTGGTGTTATTGGTTCTACAATAGGAAGATATCTTTTGACTTTATATATTCCAAGGCTAACATCTAAAGTTGTTAACCGGCGAAAAGATGAAGATCTGCAGTTCCTTGGGAAAAAACTTAGCGGTAACAAATGGCAAATTCAATTGTTCGTTTTTATTTATACATTAATACCAATACCTACCACTCCTTTATTTACTGCAATTGCGGTGGCTAAAATAAAACCAATGATTGTTATTCCTGCTTTTTTTATAGGAAAATTTATAAGTGATATGATGATGGTTTACGCAGGAAAATATGCAGCCGAAAATGCTATTGATATAGCACATGGTTTTTTATCATGGAAAACTATTTGCGGAGCCGTGATTGGTATTGTTCTGATTTGTGCAATTTTTTTTATTGACTGGAGGACACTATTGGTCAAAAAGAGACTGAAACTGAATTTCACTATTTGGAAATAGTAATTTATTAAAAATGGAAATTAATATTAATCTTTCAATAGCTCAGGTATCAATGTAAACGTATACTTTTTTTGTTTCAATGCAGATAAAAGCTCATCTAAACGGTTATAAAATTTATCTGTTCTTTTTGGATCAGTTCCAAAATGTACCAGTAAAATAAATCCATTCAACCCATAAACATCTTTTTCTTTATCAAGAATTGATTGATAAATTTCTTGTGAGGTCCTGTAATTCTTCATATCAGGAGTTGTATAATCAGCCGTGCTTTTAGTGCCGGGAGAAAAATTGATCAGTTGTATCCCCATTTGCTTTGTCCATTTTGCAATACTGTCGTTATACCATTCGTACGGTGGAATAAAATATTTTATTGCTGATCTTTTCACTCCATATTTTTCTATTGATTTTAAACTCGTATTAAGGTCTTTAGTGAATTGATTCTTTGTTACAAGAAGGCTATCTCTCTTGGTCCAGTCGCAGTACAGCAAATGCTGGTCGCTATGCGGACCTAAATAATGCCCCTGTTGTTTTAACTTACTGATTACATTCTTATAAACCGCATTGCGGTAAAATCTTCCAGTAAAAAAGAAAGAGGCTTTTACATTATGTTTCTGCAATACATCAAAAATAATATTACCTCCATCGCCAAATTCATCAGCAGTAAATGCCAATGCTATTTGTTTTTTATTTTGATCAGCTCTAACAATTGCTCCATGGTCAAATGTTTTTAAAGTGGCTTTCAAAGTCTCCTCCTTCGGAGGAGATTTAGAGGAGGCCTCTTTTGCCGCCAGTAAATAAATCAACGAAGCCGTTCCATCCATTGTTGGCTCATTGGTGCTGTAATCTCCATAATCATCATGGTACACAGCAAGGTCACTTTGGAACGCTGCATATTCATCTGCATCTTTTAAAGTGATGCCAATAAGATTTTTATAAATGCTTGTATAAACCGGACCGTCAACCAGGCCACCATTGATGGGATAATTTTTTAAATGCGTAAAAGCAGAATGCGGATCAACAGGTGTATCGCCCCATGAAGGCAAACCATACACCATACTTGTTCCCCATGGATTGCATCCAAAGAGCCAGTCAATATTTGCCTGTTCAAATTCCTCGAAAGTTTTATCATTAGTTAATTTACGATACCAATAACATTGAATAGCAAATGATGTTGTAAGATTATTGCTGCACCAGATAAAAGGCACACCTCTGTAAAATGCATTGTTCTTTGCTTTGTTCCAAACTCTTTCAATGCCTTGTTTGTAAAAACCAATGATGGTATCTCTTCTTTTATCTTTTAATTGTTTAGCCAATTCGTAATGCCCAAGATTTATGAAGGGATACCATTGATAATGTTTTGCAGTGTCAGCGCCAAGCCATGGGGTGATCCGTTCTTGACTGGCAAAAAGTATTCCTTCCTGAGTATACATCGCAGGCGGTGGTGATACAATTGGAGTTTCTGAATAGTTTATTCCTTTTCTATATTGATTATATAATCTTAAATTATTATTGTCTATTTGAGTAACTGCAAGTTCCATATCATCCATCCAGTTTTCCTCGGCATATATATAAGGAGATTTTACAGAAACCGTTTGAGTAACACCATAAATTTTTCTTGCATAACTAAACGCTGAAATTGATTTAGTTGATAGGATATCACTGTATATACTGTCTTTTTGAAATATTTCTGCACCTAAAGCAAACGCACTTGCAAACTT
>JADGPX010000134.1 GCA_017882215.1 Chitinophagaceae bacterium
TTATTTAATACACTAAATTAATTGAAATAGAGATTGGTAAAGATGATAGTGTTATAATTATTTTATTGCATCATCAACCAGCTGCTTTAATTCTTTGTAAATAATCAAAACTACTCTGCCTCCTAATGCTTCTACATTATTTTTGAGCCAATTATCTACTTTGCTAAAAATTTTTTGAGCTTGTGTAGCCTGTAATAATAACATGAAATATAGCAACAGACTGCATTTGCGGCAGATAGAAACGGTTTTAATAGACATAATTTCGGTTAAGGTTTATTGGATAAATATTTGTTGCTAAAGTTTAAAATTACGAGGCAAATATGAATCTGAATAATTTCACTATAAAATCGCAGGAAGTATTTTCCAAAGCTCAGCAAATCGCTTTTAATAATCAAAATCCTAATATAGAAACGGAACATTTATTAAAAGCTTTATTGAGTGATGAGGATACTCCTATTGAGTTTCTTCTTAAAAAAAATAATGTAAATGTAAATTTTGTTGAAAGCAAAGCTGATGAAGCAATACAAAAACTGCCTAAGGTTAGCGGCACTGAACCTGCACAAACCTTAAGCAGAGATTTGAATAATGTGATGCTGAAGGCAGGCGCTGTTTTAAAAACTTTTAAAGATGAGTTTGTAAGTGTTGAGCATTTGCTTCTGGCAATTTTACAGGGCAATGATAATTCAGCTAAAATTTTAAAAGATGCAGGGCTGAATGAAAAAGGATTGATAACAGCAATAAAAGATCTTCGTAAAGGTTCCACTATTTCTTCTCAAACTTCAGAAACCCAATACAATACATTAAATAAATATGCAAAGAACCTGAATGAAATGGCCCGTAACGGCAAGCTTGACCCGGTGATAGGCCGTGATGAAGAAATAAGAAGAACATTGCATATTCTTTCAAGACGCTCAAAAAATAATCCCATTCTTGTTGGCGAACCCGGTGTAGGTAAAACCGCTATAGCAGAGGGTTTAGCTCATCGTATCATAAACGGTGATGTGCCCGAAAACCTTAAATCAAAAGTTATTTATGCATTGGATATGGGGCAATTAATTGCAGGTGCAAAATACAAAGGTGAGTTTGAAGAACGATTAAAGGGTGTTATAAAAGAAGTGGCAACAAGTGATGGCGGGATAATTTTATTTATTGATGAGATACATACATTGGTTGGTGCCGGTGGCGGCGAAGGTGCAATGGATGCAGCCAATATTTTAAAGCCTGCTTTGGCAAGAGGAGAACTAAGAGCGATTGGTGCAACAACATTGAATGAATATCAAAAATTCTTTGAAAAAGATAAAGCTCTTGAGCGACGCTTTCAAAAAGTATTGATTGATGAGCCAACAGTTGAAGATGCAATCTCTATTTTACGCGGATTAAAAGATCGCTACGAAACGTATCATCATGTTCGTATAAAAGATGAAGCAATTATTGCAGCGGTTGAACTTTCTCACAGATATATTACTGATAGATTTTTGCCGGATAAAGCAATTGATCTTATTGATGAAAGTGCCGCCAAGCTTAAACTTGAGATGAACTCAATGCCTGAAGAACTGGATAAACTGGAAAGAGCTATTCGCCAATTGGAAATAGAAAGAGAAGCCATTAAAAGAGAAAAAAATGAATCTAAGCTCAAGCAGTTGAATACTGAGATAGCTAACCTTACTGTTGAGCGTGATACTTTTAAAGCCAAGTGGCAGCAGGAAAAAGAGATAGTGGAAAAAGTGCAGAATGCAAAAGCAGAAATGGAAAATTTAAAGATGGCTGCTGAAAAAGCTGAGAGAGAAGGTGATTATGGAAAGGTTGCTGAGATTCGTTATGGCAAATTACAGGAACAGGAAAAAATTATTGCTGATTATACAAAAGAGTTAGCCGATATAAGTGAAAGAAGATTATTGAAAGAAGAAGTGGATGCAGAAGATATAGCTGAAAGCGTAGCCAAAGCAACCGGTATCCCTGTAAATAAAATGCTGCAGAGTGAAAAAGAAAAACTATTAAACCTTGAAGAGGAATTACATAAACGTGTTGTTGGTCAGGATGAGGCAATAGAAGCTGTTGCAGATGCTATACGCAGAAGCAGGGCGGGTTTGCAGGATCCTAAAAAACCGATAGGTTCTTTTATTTTTCTTGGTACAACCGGTGTTGGTAAAACCGAGCTGGCAAAAGCATTGGCAGATTATTTATTTGATGATGACAGCATGATGACGAGGATCGACATGAGTGAATACCAGGAAAAACATACTGTTAGCCGTTTGATAGGTGCACCTCCGGGCTATGTTGGATATGATGAAGGCGGGCAGTTAACAGAAGCAGTGAGACGTAAACCATACAGCGTTGTTTTATTAGATGAGATTGAAAAAGCACATCCCGATGTTTTCAATATTTTATTACAGGTACTGGATGATGGAAGACTTACGGATAATAAAGGACGTATAGTAAACTTTAAGAATACCATTATTATAATGACAAGTAACATGGGTAGTCATATCATACAGGCAAATTTTGAAAATGTTACAGAAAAAAATAAAGAAGAAGTAGTTGATAATACAAGGCGTGAAGTAATGGAGCTTTTAAAACAAACCATACGTCCCGAATTACTGAACAGGATAGATGAGATAATCATGTTTCAGCCATTGATGAAAAAAGAAATAAAGAACATAATTAAAATTCAGTTAGAAGGATTGAAGAAAACACTTTTAAAAAATGGCGTGGACCTTCAGTTCAGTGAATATGCCTTGGACTATCTTGCTGAAAATGGTTTTGATCCGCAATTTGGTGCAAGACCATTAAAACGTTTGATACAAAAAGAGATCATCAATCAGCTTAGTAAAAAACTTCTTGCCGACAGTATCGATAAATCACATCCTGTATTGGTGGATGTATTTGATGGTACTGTGGTATTTAGAAATGAAACTCCTGCGACAGCAGATAATAAAAAGAAAGAAAAAACAACTTAAAAAAGGTGTCAGGCCATTCAAAATGGCCAGACACCTTACTCAACAAAAACAATTTGTTCTTCCGACAGCAATGGTAGATTTTTAAAGCGAAGAATAATATTGGCAACTGTTGCAACATCTTTCTGGCAATACAAAGCAATGCGCTGCAGATCTTTTTCAATCCAGTATACCTCTCCTACTTTACTGCCGTCAATATCATTTTTAGGAGATGGAACACCGAGTGTTGCTGCCAGTAATTTTAAAGAAGTATAATGTTTATAATCGCCAAAGCGCCACAGGTGCAGGGTATCCAGCACCGGCACATCCCATGGTTTCATTGCCTGGAAATTAAAACATTCAGGAATTGATATATTATTTACCAGTATCCTCCTGCATAAAAATGGTATATCAAACTCTTTAATGTTGTGACCTGTAAAGCACCACTTATTATTTTTTGCCTGTAGCTGACAAACTGTTTCAATAAATTTTTCTAAAATCTCTTTTTCATTTTCTGAATAAAATGATTTTATCCGCAGCTGCATTTTTCCATTTTCAGTTTTGATATAGCCAAAGCTTATGCAAACTACTTTGGCAAACTCCGCCATAATGCCTGCACGTTTTGGATAATATTCTTCAGGCGTTGTATTATCAGGAAGAGCTTTATAAATTTTCTCTGTCCAAAGTTCTTTCCATTCATCTGTAAGCAATTCATAATGCTCATAGCAACTCACCGTTTCAATATCAATTATAAAAAGATTTTCTATTGAGATGTTTTGCATACAGTTTTTGGTTTTTGAAAATGAAACTAATTTACAATAAAAAGCCTGTTATTACATAGGCTTTGCTAAACTACATCGTTGTAAACGTTATTGGCATCTTTTTAAAATTCTGAAGAAGACTACACTAAATTTACTTCCGGCTGCAAACCAAACCTGCCAAAATTAAATTGCATAAAACCACTCAACAGGTAATTATAATTGTCGGTGTCTTGCCAACTAATTTTTTTTAACCCTTACTGCATTGGGTCCTTTTTGCCCCATTTCAACTTCAAAGGTTACTTTATCATTTTCTTTTAGTGGACCCTCCAATGCATTTATATGAACGAAGATACTTTCCTGCGTTTGCGAGTCTCTGATAAAACCATAACCTTTTGAATCATTAAAGTGTGTTACCGTTCCTGTTCTGATAAGATCGGCGGGGTCAGCAGCAGTTTGTTTGGGAGTACTTATCTGCATGTCTTCGCTTTTCACTATTTTCTTTTTGCGTGGGTCGGGCGGAGTGGATGAAAGATTTCCGTTCTCATCAATATATGCCATCATATTCTCTAAGCTTTTTCCTTTGTTGGAATTGGCTTTGCGTTCTTCTCTCTTTTCTTTTTTGTCCTGCTTCTTTTTTAATCTCTTTTTTTCGTTTTCCTTTTTACTAAATGTTTCCTGCGATCTGGCCATAAATAATTAATGATATTTTAAACGAAGATACCGATTAAAGTTTTTGTATTGGCTTGTTAAAGAATTTATGTTGGGAATATTCCTAAACGGAAGTTTATGCTGTGCTCATACACATTAGGGATTGCCTTAGCTAAATACTGCGAAGTTGCAAACTCGCCGGGTATGAGGATGAAGAAAAAACCTGCCCGACTTTGTCATTCAGGTGGGCAATCTCATATTATTATTGAATTATAAGATTGCTTTGTTGGCATTCTTCCTCTTCGCAAAGACCGTAGGCTTCTTTTTTTGAGTACATGCAGCGAGTATGGTGCCCAAATATAATAATTCTCAGTCGTTGTGGGTCTATTCATCCAAAACCTACTTCTTTAAAGCTTTCTCATCTTGTTCCTTATCTTTTTTAAAATTTCTATTGTGCCGTTCCCATCTATCCTGCACGGCAAATTCTTCTGTACGCATACCTGTATTATAATTTACCAGGTTAGAGCCGCAATTGGGGCATCTGTATATTTCTGCATCAAACTGCTGTTTGCAATAACCGCAGTAACTTTTTATATCTTCTTCATTGTAAGGCATGTTTTCAATTTTTTTAGTTATAAAATTTTATTTTATTATTGTCTTTTTTCTCATAGCTTTTTTTGCAACTGCAAATACTTTATCAACGTGTTTAAGTTTGACCTTAATTATAATTTCAAAAACTTAGCCATTGCATTTTTTTCTTTAGTGTATGTATCAATTGCAAACTTTTCTGCATAAACAGTTGCAGAACAGGTAGCTTCTTTTATCTGACCTAAATTCATTTAATTTTTAGCTTTAAAAAATGCCTACTCTGTTTCCCGTTTTCGGCTTCCCGGTTGGTGTTTGTAAAAGCTCAGCCAGCTTTTGGTGAGGTGTAATTGAGGTTAGCACTTTATGTGTGCAGATGTGATTCGCAGAAGGCAACGGCTTTTATTTTCGTTTGTTCTTTACACTCTTAAAAAATAAAGAACGGATATAGGTTATTGCAAACCTCTGAAACGCAAACCGCATTTCATACGGGGAAATCACCCTATTTTAAGCCTTTTTTTAGGGTGTTTTCCCCCTTTTCAATGAATGATTTTCGGAGTTGTAAGTATAAAGCCAATATTATTTAGAGCCGGATACCATCAAAAAATTCCGTTTATTCGTATGTCATACGGGGAAAACCCCTCTTTTACCCCCCTATTTTAGGGTGATTTCCCCGTATGCGTTCTCAAATTATTGTCGCAATATTATGTTGTTAGTGTATACGCATTGCTATACACAATTTTTTCTTTAACCAAAAAACAATTAATATGCAACCCACTTCCAAAAAAACAGTGATGAAAATGAGAGAAGCGTACGAAAGAACAATTCGTAAATCCTCAACTGAAAATTTAAAAAAGAAATTTCCGGAAAGACCATGGATAGAAGAAGCATCTTCAACATGGATAAGCCGTAAAGAGCTGGAGGCATTATTAAATGCCAATAGTGCCGACGGGCTTAGAATTTATTATGGCTGCCACCATGAGAGCACACATAGTGATCCAAAACTTGATTACAATGGATTGCATAATTTAATTTTTGTGGCAACAAAAGATTCGGTTGATGCACAAAATCCTTCAACAGAAACCAGTGTTGATCAGTTGCGGGATATAGCAGTTACAGGAGACACCAGTGTGGAGCCAACAAATTATGAAGGCTCTGCCGGTGATGTTACCACATTATGCCCTCCCTCTTGTCCACCGCCCCCACCCGAAGAATGAAAACTATAATAATAATAGGCTTTATACCCACTTTAATAAGTTTGCTGACTGTTATTATTTTTTACAAAAAGCTGCAACCAAAATGGCTGCAGCTTTTTTTTTATGCCCTGGTTTTTACTTTGGCATCAGATATAGTGTCTGCTTTTTATTCACAATACTTTAAAAAAAGCAACCACTTTATTATAAATATTTATTTGATTGTAAATTTCAGCTTTTACTTTTTAATTTTTTCTAAAGCTTTTGAAACAAAAAAATTAAAAAAAATTATTTATACAACATTTATCATATACCTGTTATTCGCTTTGTATGATATTATTTTTATTGAAGGGTTTTACTATTTCAATACTTATTCATATTGCCTGGGCGGTATATTAATTGTAATATGCTGCCTTTTATATTTTATGTGGCTATTCACATCTGACAGGCTTATGAATTATTTTACAATACCTATGTTCTGGATATCAACCGGCTTACTGTTTTTTTATGTGGGAAGCCTGGTGTTAATGAGCTTAATGGGTTATATAATTGAAAATCATCTTGACCCTGCCGGGCACATTTATCAATTTATTATGGTTACTTTGAATGTACTATTATATGGCTCATTTACAATAAGTTTTTTATGTAACCAGGTATGGAAAAAAACCAGGTAATATTTGCGGTTCTGTTTGCTACAGCGGTGCTGGTACTGCTTGCGGGCTTCCTGTTATTTTTTTTAGTGAGGTACCGGTCAAGGAGCAATCAATATATTCGTGAGAGAGAGAATTTAAAAAAAGAATTTGAACAAACACTGCTGCAGTCACGGGTAGAAGTACAGGAAAATACTTTTGCCACACTGGGTCAGGAGTTACATGATAATATAGGGCAGTTACTGGTTAGCGCCAAAGCGCTTATTGGTGTAACACAGCGTAACCTGCCATGCTCACCGGAAACTTTAAATATAGCGGAAGAAACTTTGGGAAAAGCAATTAATGAGGTACGCTCACTTTCCAAATCACTTGATAAAGAATGGCTGCAGCAGTTTGATTTTATTAACAACCTGCAAACTGAAGTTAACAGGATCAATGCTGCAAAAACTTTACAAATAAACTTTTCGCATCCTGAAAAATTATTATTACAACCGGAAGAGCAAATTATTCTTTTTCGTATTGTACAGGAAGCAATACAAAATTCTGTTAAGCATTCACATGCGCAGCAAATTGATATCAGTGCCAGTCATTCTGTTTCTTCATTAATTATAAGTATTATTGATAATGGTAAAGGCTTTGAAAAAGATCTGATGATCTCTTCCGGCTTAGGGCTTAAAAACATGAAGCATAGAACACAATTACTGGGTGGTACAATTGAATGGATTTCTTCACCCGGTAATGGTTCAACAGTTATTCTTAAATTACCCGTTAAAAAAAGTGAACCATGAAAATTCCCGTAGGCATTGTTGATGATCACCAGCTTTTTTTAAAATCGCTTGGGCTTATGCTTTCAGGCTTTGATAATTATACGGTTACCATTGAGGCATTGAGTGGAAAAGAACTGCAGCAAAAGATGCAGGTAACAGAAATACTGCCGCAGATAATATTGCTTGATGTAAATATGCCTGTAATGGATGGCGTAGAAACTGCATCATGGTTACATACACATTATCCGGATATAAAATTAGTTGCCCTCTCCGTGAATGATACTGATAAAGCTATAATTAGTATGATAAGAGCTGGCTGCTGCGCCTATTTATTAAAAGATATTCATCCCAATGAACTGGAAAAAGCATTGGATGAAATTAATAGCAAAGGTTATTATAATGCCGATGCAGGCAATAT
>JADGPX010000135.1 GCA_017882215.1 Chitinophagaceae bacterium
AGCGGACCGGACGGGACTCGAACCCGCGACCTCCGCCGTGACAGGGCGGCATTCTAACCAACTGAACTACCGATCCATACTATTTATCAATCTTTGATAAAATTCTTTATTTTTTTGACGCTTTAAAAATAATTCTCTTTTTAAAGCATCAGTTTTATTTTCAAATTCTTCTACATAAACCAGATGCCAAGGTCTTTTTTTACTCGTATAATTTGTTCTGCCAACATTATGCTCCATAATCCGTGCGTCTATATTTTCTGAGAACCCAATATAAAAACTATTATCAAGCTGACTTTGGATAATATAAACATAATACATTAAGAACTTTTTATTCGAACCCGTCCCGAGTTCTCGGGATGACAGGGCGGCATTCTAACCAACTGAACTACCGATCCTTATTTCGGGAGCGCAAGATAGCAAATTTTAAGTTCTTACAACATCTGCATTATAAAAAAAACCATGCTTATTTTATCACTTAAATAGATTGGTGTATTACCTTGCCTATAAATTGTAAATTACATTTTGATAATTAACTATGGCAGAAGTTTTCAAAAGGCAGTTTCTGGAATTTGAGCAGCCGATCAAAGAACTGTATGAGCAGATAGAAGAGAACCGCAGGTTAGGTTCTAAAAATCCTAAGATGGGTTATGAGCCTATTATTAAACAATTGGAAGATAGCATTCTTGTAAAACGAAAAGAGATCACTGAGCAGTTAACGCCATGGCAAAAAGTACAACTGAGCCGTCATCCCGACAGACCTTATACACTGGAATATATTGATAAGATGTGCACCAACTTTGTTGAAATGCACGGCGACAGAAATGTAAAAGATGATAAGGCAATGGTAGGCGGGTTTGCCCAGCTTGATGGAGAAACTATTATGATCATTGGTCAGCAAAAAGGTACTAATACCAAGATGCGTCAATATAGAAACTTTGGTATGGCAAACCCCGAAGGTTATAGAAAAGCTTTGCGTTTGATGAGGCTTGCAGAAAAATTTAATAAGCCGGTTATAACACTCATTGATACTCCGGGAGCATTTCCCGGTCTGGAAGCAGAGGAGCGTGGACAGGGTGAAGCTATCGCAAGAAATATTTATGAAATGATCCGGTTAAAAGTGCCGGTAATATGTGTGATAATTGGCGAAGGTGCAAGCGGTGGTGCTTTAGGCATTGGTGTTGGCGACAGGGTTTTTATGTTAGAGAATAGCTGGTACACTGTTATTTCTCCTGAGAATTGCAGCACGATTCTTTGGCGTAGCTGGGAAAAAAAAGAAGTGGCAGCTGAACAACTTAAGTTAACTGCTGACGATATGTTGAAGTTTGGATTAGTGGATGGAATTATTGAGGAGCCTTTGGGTGGCGCACATTGGCATTATGATGAGGCAGCACAGCATTTAAAAGATTATTTAATACCGGTGATAAAAGAACTTAAAAATATTCCGGCAGAAGAAAGAGTAAATCAGCGGATAGAGAAATTTGGTAAAATGGGATTTTGGGAAGAAACCTGATCAATTGACAATAAGCAATCAGCAAATCAATAAACCTTGCCTGCCGGCAGGCAAGTCATAAATCAAAAATTAGTTATTATGTCTTTAAGAAATGTTTTAATAGGTACAGGAGTAGCACTGGTAACTCCTTTTAAACAAAATTTTGAAATTGATTTTAATGCTTTGGAAAAGTTGATAAATTTTGTAATTGAAAATGGTGTTGAATATGTAATAACCTTAGGAACTACCGGTGAAACGCCAACATTAACTGAAGAGGAAAAAAATGCTCTGATCTATTTTACTTATGATGTAGTGAAAGAGCGGATACCTGTTGTAGTGGGCATTGGTGGCAATAATACAAAAGAATTGTGCAAAAATTTAGAGACGTATCCTTTGCATAAAGCTACGGCTGTTTTAAGCGCAAGCCCTTATTACAATAAACCTTCCCAGGAAGGAATTTATCTGCATTATAAAACATTGGCTGAAGCCTCTCCAAAGCCTGTTATCTTATACAATGTGCCGGGCAGAACAGGAAGCAATATTACAGCAGCCACAACTTTACGATTAGCTGAAGAAGTTGAAAATATCGGGGGCATAAAAGAGGCAAGCGGCAACATGATTCAGTGTATGCATATTTTAAAAGACAGGCCGGAAAGATTTTTAGTGGTAAGCGGCGACGATCATCTTACATTGCCATTAATAGCATGTGGTATAGATGGTGTAATAAGTGTTGCTGCAAATTGTTTTCCTAAAGAGTTTTCTGAAATGGTAAGACTTGCTCTTCATAATGATCTTAATAAAGCAAGACCATTGCACTATAAATGTTTGGAAGGGAATGATCTTTTATTTGCCGAAAATAATCCTGCGGGAGTAAAAGCATTTTTGGCAGAATTAGGAATTATAGAAAATGTTTTGCGTTTACCATTAGTGCCCTTAAGTAAAGACCTGCACAAAAAAGTGACGCATTATTTATCAAAAGAATTTTAATTAAACGGTATAGCAAATTCCCTCCAATGCTAATTCAGTATTCTCAAAAACTGAACAGGCCTCTGTTTTAAAATCATCCAGTGATTCATACATAGATGAAAAATGACCCAGCAGTAATTTTTTTACACCGGCTTTTTTTGCCATGGTTGCAGCTTCTATAGAGGTGCAATGAAAGCGGCTTGCAGCTTTTTGCTGTAACGCATGCAGGTAGGTTGCTTCATGATAAAGAAGGTCAACATTTTTTATTTTCTCTATTAATTCCTCATCATAAACAGTGTCTGTGCAATAAGCAAATGTTTTTGGCGGAGCTACTGCAGACGTAAGTAATTCATTTTTTATAATAGTATTGTTTTCTGTAATAAAATCTTCACCCATGTGCAGGCGACCAAAAAACGAGGAAGGAATATTATACTTTTTTGTTTCTTCAATTTCTATCTTTCTAAGGTTCTTTTTTTCCCTGAATAAAAACCCCCAACACTCAATGCGGTGCTGAACCGTAAAGCATTCAACATTAATTTTTTTATCTTCTAATATCACACCTTCGTTTTTCAAGGGATGGAAATGCAATTCATAAGGCAGGTGAGCGCCGGCAACATTTAACTGCAGATCAATAATAGTTTTTAATATTTCAGGTGCGTATAAATGCAACTCATGTTTTCTGCCAAGTAAACCCATGCTGGTAAGCAATCCAATTAAACCAAAATAATGGTCACCATGAAGATGTGATATAAAAATGTGATTGATCTTGCTGCTGCGGATCTTATATTGGATCATCCGCATTTGCGTACCTTCTCCGCAATCAATTAAAAAACTTTGTTCAGCATTTTGCACAACCTGGGCAGTAGGGTGCCGGTTAAAGGCAGGTATTGCAGAATTGTTTCCTAAAATGGTGATGGCTAGCATAATATTAAATGTACGATGTCAGATGTATGATGTTAGATGTATGATTTCAGATTTGTTTTATTTCCTTAAAGTTTTTAACGATGCAACTATTATTTTTAATATTTCTTCCCCTTCTTTATATAAAATAGCTATTTTATTTCTTTATATCTTTATTGAATTCAACAATCAATTCTAAAAAGAAAAGTGATTCATCTATTTCTTCTTCTGCTATTTTAAATTTATTTATAAAATCTGCTTTGGATTTTGCTCTTCTTGTAGCCCTGTAGTTAGCGCCAACTGAGCTACTTGATTTTATAAGCTGAGCGCTATATGCATGATTAATAACATTAGGTGGCAATGATAAAATAAGATGACCACAATCAATAGCAAATTGCTTTGTGCGCTTTATTATTTCATTTGCATCCATTATTATAAGTTTATGATTACACCGAATACATCGTACATCTCACATCGTAAATCGTACATTAAACTACACCATTCACAACTCACTATTCGAGAAACTCTCTTTCAATTTCCTCCATTTGCACAATATCCCATGCTTCACTTTCTGTTGGTGTTACATTCAATACTTCCAGTAATTCCAACTTATCAAAATATTCTTCTACAGGTTTTTTCATTTCACAAATTACAAAAGAGGTATTTTTATCATAAAATGTTTGCTGAAGATTTAAAATTGTTTCTGCAACGCTTTTGTCAATTTCTTTTACCATTCCTAATTTTAAAACTACATTTTTAATTTCTTTTTCAAGATACGGAAGCAACATTTGGTTCAACTCTTCTGTCATATTAGCAGAAAGAACAGGGTCTTCCGGGGTAATAACATGAAATTTCTCTTTGGTATCAATTTTGACTTTCATACGTAAATAGTTCTTTAAACGATTGCAGTAATAAAAGGTTTTGTTTGATAATCGGGAAAATTGAATCCTGATATTTTGTTAATGTCCAGGTAGCTATCGGCATGGCAAATGTATCATCTTTTAAAATGTTTGAACAAAAAGCCTCTTTAGTTTTAACCTTTTATTAGGTGGTTTTCAACAGGCTGTGGATTGTTTTTCAGAACTAAAAGTGAATTTTAATCGTTATTATTGTATAGATAAATAAAAAGAAAAAATGGATAATAATTTTTCAGCCCAGGTTAAAGAGATCATATCATACAGCAGGGAAGAAGCCCTAAGATTGGGTAATGACTTTATTGGCACCGAACATTTGGTTTTAGGTTTAATTCGTGATGGAGAAAATACTGCGATAAAAATATTGAAATCGCTCAATGTTGATCTGTATGAGTTGAGAAAAGAAATTGAATTGGCAGTTAAAGATAAAACCGGTAAAAATATAGCTAATATAAATTCATTACCGCTTACCAAGCAAGCCGAAAAAGTGATCAGGATCACAGTTCTGGAGGCAAAGGCAAACAAAAGCCCGCTGGTGGAAAGCGAGCATCTTATGCTCTCAATTCTTAAGAACAAAGAAAATATTGCTACACAAATTTTAAATCAGTTTGATGTAGATTATGATATGTTTAAAAATGAACTAGGATATGTAAAAACTGATCCTAAGGCAGACTTCCAGGATGATGATCCTGAAGAATTTGATGAAGAGAAGAAATCGTATTCACAACAACAACGCTCTACAAAAGGCGTGGCAAGTCAGCCAAAATCTAAAACTCCTGTGCTTGATAATTTTGGCAGGGATATTACCCGGTTGGCAGAAATGAATTCTTTGGATCCTATTATTGGTCGTGATACTGAAATTGAAAGAGTTTCCCAAATATTAAGCCGCCGTAAAAAGAATAACCCGATATTAATTGGTGAGCCTGGAGTTGGTAAAACCGCAATAGTAGAAGGTTTGGCGCTACGCATTATTCAGCGCAAAGTCAGCCGTGTATTGTTTGATAAAAGAGTTGTATCTCTTGATCTTGCTGCCCTGGTTGCAGGTACAAAATACCGTGGTCAGTTTGAAGAAAGAATGAAAGCCATCATGAATGAGCTTGAAAAAAACCGTGATGTTATTTTATTTATTGATGAGATACATACCATTGTAGGTGCCGGTGGCGCCAGTGGTTCTTTGGATGCATCCAACATTTTTAAACCGGCTTTAGCAAGAGGTGAACTGCAATGTATTGGTGCATCTACTTTAGATGAATACAGAATGTATATTGAAAAAGATGGTGCACTGGATCGTCGTTTTCAAAAGGTGATGATAGAGCAGCCAAGTGTTGATGAAACCATTCAGATTCTTACAAATATCAAAAGCAAATATGAAGATTATCACAACGTAACTTATACCGATGAAGCTATTGATGCCTGTGTAAAATTAAGCGACAGGTATATGACTGATAGATTATTACCTGATAAAGCAATTGATGTTTTGGACGAAGTAGGTGCAAGAGTACATTTAAAAAACATTAATGTTCCCGAGGAAGTTTTAGCGCTTGAGAGAAAGATAGAAGATATAAAACTGGAAAAAAATAAAGTTGTAAAGAGTCAGCGTTTTGAAGAAGCTGCATCATTACGTGATACTGAAAAAAGATTGCAGGAAGAATTGGAAAAAGCAAAAGCAGATTGGGAAGAAGAAAGTAAACACAAACGTTTTCCTATTGATGAAGAAGCCATTGCTGAAGTGGTTAGTATGATGACGGGGATTCCTGTAAAGCGTATGGTTCAGGCAGAAACAGAAAAACTTCGCAGAATGGCTACAGACCTTGCCAGCGCTGTGGTTGGTCAGGATGAAGCGATACAAAAAGTTGTAAAAGCAATTCAGCGTAACAGAGTAGGATTGAAGGATCCAAAAAAACCAATTGGTACTTTTATTTTCCTTGGTCCAACCGGTGTAGGTAAAACAGAATTGGCAAGAGCTTTAGCAAGATATATGTTTGACAGTGATGATGCATTGATACGTATCGACATGAGTGAGTACATGGAAAAATTCACTGTCAGCCGTTTAATTGGCGCTCCTCCCGGATATGTTGGATACGAGGAAGGCGGACAGCTAACAGAAAAGGTTAGGCGTAAACCATATTCTGTTATCTTGTTAGATGAGATTGAAAAAGCTCATCCCGATATTTACAATATTCTGTTACAGGTTTTAGATGATGGAATATTGACGGATGGTTTAGGAAGGAAAATAGATTTTAAGAATACGACGATCATCATGACATCTAACATTGGTGCCCGCCAGCTGAAAGATTTTGGTGAGGGAGTTGGTTTCCAGACTGCAACCCGTGTACAAAATGCAGATGAGAATAATAAAGCTGTTATTGAAAAAGCTTTGAAGAGAACTTTCAGCCCTGAGTTTTTAAACAGAATAGATGATGTGGTAATATTTAACCATTTAACGGAAGAAAATATTTTCTCCATCATTGATATTTTAATGAAAGGAGTAACAAAACGGTTACATAATTTAGGATTGACTTTAGACTTAACGGAAGAAGCTAAAAAATTCATTTCCGACAAGGGCTATGATGCTCTATTTGGTGCAAGACCTTTGCACAGGGCTATTCAAAAATACCTTGAAGATCCTTTAGCAGAAGAAATTTTGAACTTGAATATAAAAACAGGCGATGTTTTAACTGCAGCCCTGGATAAAGAAAATTCAAAAATAAGATTTGAAATAAAAGGCGGAGTTAAAAAGGAAGAAACTACCGAAGCCTAAAAAGTAATTCTCTTTTGAATGCCATCTCTTAGGGGATGGCATTTTTTATTAAATCCGTCATGGCGATACTCCATAGCCGAGAAGCCTGCTCGACTTCTTGATTCAGGCAGGCAATCTCATAGTAAAGATTCCTCAAACACATCCATCGTGTTTCATTTTATTATGTCAGTGAATTATGAGATTGCTTCGTCATCGTACCTCCTCCTCGCAACGATTTATAATCAGGTGCAAAAAACCTATACTTAATTTGAGTATTTTTTAAAAAATACAAAAATATATTAGAAATTGATAAAATAGTATTTATATATTTGACTTTAATTTTATAAGAGGACAAATTCTTGCTGCTTCCAACTCCTACCAAACACCTTGCTAACACTACGATTGAATAATCAAAACAAAAAATAAAAAGATTACATTTTTTAAACATTTTAAATAAAATTTTATGAAAAGATTCTCATTGTACATCGTACTGGTCCTTGTGGGACTGATTTTCATTGGGGCGACGGAAGTTTCCGCTCAAAATAAGATGAAGAAAGAGACAGTCCTTTGGGCTCCTGAAAACCTCAAATGGGAAGCCTTGGCTGGAGCTCCTCCGGGCGTTATGAGCGTAATGCTCTGGGGTGACAACACCAAGGGAGCGTATGGTGGATTGACGAAGTTCCCGGCAGGCTTCAAGTCACCACTCCATTACCACACGAATGCTACAAAGATTGTGGTTATCAAGGGAGCATACACGTATAACGGCAAGAAGTATGGCCCCGGTTCTTATGTTTATGTTCCGGGCGGAGTGAAGCATGAAAGCGGTGGTGTTGACGGTTCTGAGTCCATCTTCTTTATAGAGCAGTCCGGCAAATTTGACGTGATCCCAGTCGAGCCGCCGAAGAAGAAAAAGTGAAGATTGTA
>JADGPX010000136.1 GCA_017882215.1 Chitinophagaceae bacterium
TTTAAAAGTCATTAGGTCAAAAGGTCATTAAGTCATTATGTTGTAACCTTATGACCCAATGACTGAATGACCAATGACTAATTAAGGCTTCTGAAATCCACCGGAACCAATTTACTTACGCCGGCTTCCTGCATAGTTACTCCATAAATTACATCAACAGCCGACATCGTCATTTTGTTGTGCGTAACAATTATGAATTGCGATTCTTTGCTGAACTGTCTTATCATTTGTGTGAACTTACCAATATTTGCATCATCCAGCGGCGCATCCACCTCATCTAAAATACAAAACGGCGCAGGCTTAATTAAATAGATGGCAAATAAAAGCGCTGTTGCGGTAAGCGTTTTCTCTCCGCCACTTAACTGTGTGATGGAAGTTGGGCGCTTACCTTTTGGCTTGGCAATAATATCAATTCCGGTTTCAGCAAGGTCTTCAGGGTTTTCAAGTATCATATCGGCAGTATCATCTTCTGTGAATAAAGCCTGGAATACTTTTTTAAAGTTCTCTCTTACTTTATTGAATGTATCAAGGAATTGCCGGTTGGCAGTAATCTCCACTTCCTGGATGGTTTGCAATAATGATTCTTTTGCTGTAACAAGATCATTCTTTTGTTCTAAAATAAATTCATAACGCTTTTTCATTTCAGTAAATGCTTCTATAGCGGTAGGATTTATTTCACCCATATTCTCCAGTCGCTTTTTCATCCTGTCATTTTTTTCCTGTAATTCTTCCAGCGGTGTTTCAGTTGTTCTTTCTTCATCAAGAATAGCATCCAGGTCAACTTTAAATTCTACACTTAACCTTTCTTTCATTCCTGCAAGCTGTAATTTTAATTCGTTCAGCCTGTCCTTAATTTCATTCAGCAAATGATCAATCTGTTCTTTCGACTTTTGCTTTAAGCGCAACTCACTTTCTTTTTCATTTAAAGCATTCCTGAAATTATAGTAAGCCTGGTCTGTCTCGTTTAATTTTCTTTCTTTTTCTTCTTTATTTTTCATCATAGATATTACCGCAGCTTCCAACTCACTTAGCAGGGCTGCTGTTTCTGTAATACTTCCTGATGATTCTGCCAATTGTTTATTACTGTTCTCTATCTGTACATTAAGATCATTCAACTGATTCGTTTTAAACTCAAGCTCCTGCTGCAATGCAGTAAGCTTACTTTGCTGGCGTGTTAATACAAGATTGTTTTCGTTGTATAAATTATTCACCGAATTATATTCCTGCTCTGCAACAACATAATCCTGCTCTGCCACCTGCATTTTGTTTGTGAGTTCTTCAAGCTGTGTATTGAAGGTTTCAAGGTCTGTTCTTGTAGCCGCAATTGATTGATGATTGGATTCTAATTGCGATTGCAATTCGTACAATCTTTGAGAACCGCTTTCTTCTGCATAATGAATATTCTCCAATTTGTTCTGCAAAGCAAAAACTGTATTTGTAAGAGCGTTAATATCCTGCTGTGTTTGGTTGATCGCATTCTCTTTCAGCTCCTGGTTAAAAGCAATTACTTCATTGGAACGGGCGCTGATAATGGTTTTTAATTCATTTACAATTTTTTCCTGTGAAGTAATTTCTTCTATTAGCTTCTCAAGATTTTTTGCACGACCTATTTTTTTCCCTTCAAATAAACCTACACTTCCGCCTGCTAAAAAATATTTTCCTTTTACATACTTGCCATGTTTTTCCAACACTACGGCACCATTGCTGTTTTGCAAAGCATTTTCGTTTTCCGCAATAAATACATTAGCTAATAAATAATTTGCCATGCTGCGGTATTTTTCATCAACCTCAATAACATTCAATGCTGGTATTGTATTGGCAGGTACGGCAGTTTCCAACACTATTGCCTCATTTAACTGGTCGAGCAGAAAAAAATTGGCTTTCCCTTTTTTGTTATCATCCAGCAGGTGCACAGCCTGCAGTCCTTCCTCAAGATTTTCGACTACATAATAGTTAAGATATGGTTCTAAAACATTTTCAACTGCAGCCCGGTATTCCTCATTAACATAAATAATATCAGAGAGAATAGGCGCTTTATAATTCCATCCTGAATTATTATGAAGAAACTTTACACTTTCCGGATAGCCTTCCATTGTATCAATAAGACTTTTTAAAAGGTCGTGTTCATTTTTTCTTGAATCAAGTTTCCGGGTTTCATCTGCCAGTTGATTTCTTAAATTTTCAAGCACAGCCTGCGTTTGCAATATCTGCTCTTTGGTAAATTCATTGTGCTGCTGCAACTGTTGGAGGTCAGTTTTCTTTTGCTCAAGCTCCTGTGTTTTTATTTCCCTTTCTATTTCTAATTCCTTCAGTTGATTTTGGCGGAATACTTTTTCTTCTTCAATCTGTGCAATTGCTCTTTGCAAATTGTGAATAGAAGTATCAGCAACGGCAACTTTTTTTTCTGCTTCAAACTGGTTACGCTGAATAGTTTGATGCCCTTTTCTTAATTCATCAACAGCAGATCTTTTCTCATCAAAAACTTTTCTTTTTTCTTCAACATCATTTTTTAAAGAATCAAATTCTGCTTTCAGCTCATTTAATTTTGTTTCTTCATCTTTTATCTGTTGTCGGGTAAACTGAATGCTTTCATCAATGCCTTTTAGTTGACTTTCTGCCGTTTTTAAAAAATCCTTCAAATTTGTTTCTCGTTCCTTTAAATATTGCAAACGCTGTGCACTCAGGCTTTTCTCATTCTCTTTATTGCGTACTGTATTGTGCAATTCATTAAAAGCATGCTGCATTTCCTGCAATGCTTTTTCCTTTTCTATAAAATGAACTTTCTCTTTTTCTATAGCAGCTTCTTCAGTTGCGATAGATGCTTCCAACTCAATACGCCTGTCAGTTTCGCTTTGCATCTGCACATTCAGATCTTTATAAGTGATATTGAAACCTTCCAGCGCAGCCTTTGCCAATTCAATACTTACCTCTTTGTATTCTTTTTTTATCTCGTAATATTTCTCTGCTTTTTTTGCCTGGCTTTCTAAAGTTTTTAATTGATTATTTATTTCGAACAGAAGATCTTCTATCCTTGCGAGGTCGAGCTCAGTGGCGTCTAATTTTAATTTGGCTTCTTTCTTTCTTGTTTTGTAGATGGAAATACCGGCTGCCTGTTCCAGCATTCTGCGACGGCTATTCTCTTTATCCCGGATGATATCATCAACCATTCCCAGTTCGATAATGGCATAACTATCTGTGCTGACGCCTGTATCCATAAATAAATTATGGATGTCTTTAAGCCGGCAGCTAACATCATTCAGGCGGTATTCGCTTTCACCGCTTTTATAAAATTTGCGGGTGATGGTAACCATATTAAATTCTGTGGGAAGAAGATTTTTTGTGTTCTCAAATGTTAAGCTTACTTCTGCCAGCCCGCTTGCACTGCGGTTTTTGGAGCCATTAAAAACCAGGCTCTCAAGATTTTCGCTTCTTAACTGACTTATTTTTTGCTCGCCTATCACCCAGCGGATGCTGTCAACAATATTACTTTTACCACAGCCATTGGGACCAATGACACCGGTTATTCCTTCATCAAAATTTATCGTTGTTTTGTCGGCAAAACTTTTAAAACCTTTGATCTCTAATGTCTTTAATCTCACTGTTCAGATTTATTTTAAAGGGGTGGCAAATATATTGTATAAGTTAGAAAGAAATATTTGGAAGTATGCGCTAAGTTTTCATAGTTATACACAGCTTTTTCACAGAAAATTTTCTGAACTGGGATTTATGGGACCAGAGGATTGTTGGGATTAAAAGATTATCTCGTAAAACACGTTACCTGCCGGTATTAGTATAATCAAAATGAATTTGATAAATTTGTTCTCCCTGAAATGCTTACCAGTTATTAACCTTGCTTTAGAATCGCCACATTGTGCAAGGGTAAAAACCTTTTATGAAGAATATAAAGCTTATTGAAGTTCCAAGTGAAATAGGTGCCGGTACCCGTGGAGCAAGCCTTGGTATTGATGCTATTAAGATCGCTGCCTTGGATTTTATGAGCAACTTCTTCGTACACTTTCCTTCAGAAAAAATTGAAACAGAGAATAAATTATTATTTGAACCAATAGCGTCACCTTATGCCAAAAGAATAAATGGTGTACTAACAATGTATGAAAGAGTAAGTAAGGCAGTTGCAGATTCTATAAAGAATAATTTTTTTCCTGTAGTTATCAGCGGAGATCACAGTAATTCAGGTGGTACTATTGCCGGCATAAAAGCTGCGAAACCAAAAAGCAAATTAGGGGTAATATGGATTGATGCACATGCTGATCTGCATACACCTTATACAACGCCATCAGGTAATATGCATGGCATGCCGCTTTCTGCTGCTATTGGGGAAGATAATGAAGAAAGTAAAGTGCATGAGCTGGATGAAAAAACAAAAAAACAATGGGACCAATTAAAGCAATTCGGGAAAATTTATCCAAAAGTTTTACCTGAAGATGTAGTATTTATTTCATTAAGAGATTATGAAAAAGAAGAGAGGTTTTTGATTGAGAAGTATGATATGAAGATTGTGACCACTAATGAGATTCGTCGTAAAGGCGCAGAAAATGTAGTGCGTTCAGTGCTGAGATATTTAAGCGATTGTACTGATATTTATGTAAGCTTTGATGTTGATTGTCTTGATGCTTTCATTACCAGGGGAACAGGCACACCGGTTAGCAATGGTCTAAAAGAAAGAGAAGCCGAAGACCTTGTGAGTAAATTTATGCAGAACAGAAAAATATGTTGTTTCGAGATAAGCGAAGTAAACCCTACCCTCGACAAAGAAAACCTGATGGCTGAAATTGCTTTTAATATTTTACAGCGAAGTGTGAATGTGCTGATGATGAACTAACCCCCTGAAGGCGGAACACAAAAGTTATTCTAAATGTCAAAACTTAAATTAAATTAAATATAATGAGCCAGGCATTTGTAAAAGAAAGTGATGAGCAATGGCTGCATGATATTCAGCCTACATTAAATGCGCTTATCGTATATCTTACAAGAGAAAATAATGGTATAAGAGTGTATGAGCAGAAAAATTTTGTTGATAAAGACGGAAAAGAAATTCACGTAATGAGTAATGGATTATCTTATGCAAAAGATGATAACAAATGGTATGTTGTATAATTCTGCAGGAATTACAACCCAAACTCCTCGCCTTTCTTTCTCATTGTCAGGTTAACCCTGCCGTTTTCAATATATGCTTCGGTATATTTTGAATCAAACTGTATGGCTTTATCAAAATATCTGGATGCCATCAAATAGCGTTTTGCAGTTTGTTCATCAGTGCCTTTTTTAAAATAAAAGCGGGCAACTATCTGATTGAGAGAAGATCTGTGTAGTAGCAAATAAAATTATAAGCGTTAGCAGGAGGCTTTTTATAAATAAGAATTTGTAGATTTTGTAAAACTATTTAAGTATTACTGCTCCTAACGCCGGAAGATGGATATTTATTTCAAAGATCCTGCTATTTTTATCCACCATTTTCACTTGTGGTGCCGGATTTAATACATCTCCTGTACCCCAGTACTTTTTATCGTCACTATTATAAATTTCTTTCCAGTGAGGCTTGCCTTTTGCATACACCTTCCAGTTATTACGAACAACGGGTGTCATGTTTAAAATAATCAGCAGATCATTATTGCTTCTTTTACCTTTTCTCCTGTAACTAATTACACTTTCATTTCTGTGGTTAAGATCTATCCATTCAAAACCTTTGGGATCAAATTGCTGCTCATACAATGCCGGCTCATTTGCATAAAGATGATTAAGGTCTTTTACACATTCCTGCAATTTTTTATGAGGATCGAATTGTAATAACTGCCAGTCAAGCTCAGTTTTATAATTCCACTCAGAAGTTTGTCCAAACTCATTGCCCATAAAAAGAAGTTTAGCCCCGGGATGTGTGTACATGTAGGTATAGAGAAGACGGAGGTTTGCAAACTTTTGCCATTCATCGCCGGGCATTTTATAAATCATTGGTGATTTGCCATGCACCACTTCATCATGGCTTAGGGGCAGCATAAAATTTTCATCGTAGAAATACATCATGCTGAAACTGAATTTATCCTGGTGATCTCTTCTAAAAAGGGGATCCATCTTAAAATAATTCAGGGTATCATGCATCCAGCCCATCATCCATTTCATACCAAATCCTAAACCTCCCGAGTGAGTTGGCTTGGAAACACTGGGCCAGTCAGAAGCTTCTTCGGCGATAGTTTGCACATCAGGAAAATCGCGGTAAATAGTTTCATTAAATTCTTTTATAAAAGCAATGGCTTCAAGGTTTCCATTTCCACCAAATTTATTCGGCTCCCACTCTCCTTCTTTGCGGGAATAATCAAGACGAAGAATAGAATTTACTGCATCAACACGAATCCCATCAATATGAAATTTATCAAACCAAAATCTCGCACTGCTGATAAGAAAAGATTTTACTTCTCCCCTGTCATAATTAAAAATATATGAGTTCCAATCCTGGTGAAAACCTTTACGCATGTCAGCATATTCATACGTATGTGTGCCATCAAACATAAATAAGCCATGAGCATCGTAAGGGAAATGAGAAGGAACCCAATCAAGGATAACACCAATGTTTTCATTATGAAATACCTCGATCATTTCCATAAAATCTTCAGGAGTTCCAAACCTTGATGTTGGTGCAAAATAACCGGCACCCTGGTATCCCCAGCTTCCATCATAAGGATGCTCCATAACAGGCATTAGTTCTACATGAGTGAAACCCATTTCTTTTACATACGGAACTAATCTTACAGATATTTCTTTATAGGAATTATAGGATTCTTCATCATATTTATTTGGACGCATCCAACTTGCCAGATGAACTTCATAAATGCTCCAGGGTGATTTGAGAGAATTATTTTTCTTTCTTTTTTTCATCCATCCTTCATCATTCCAATCATAATTAAATTGCCATGTTTTAGATGCTGTATCTGGTCGTTGCTCCCAATAATTTGCATAAGGATCTCCTTTATCTAAAGTAACTCCCTGGAAACCTGTGATATGATATTTGTAATCCGAGCCCTTTGGAATATTTGGAATAAAACCTTCCCAGATTCCAGAGCTATCCAAACGAACAAATAATGGATGAGCTGCTTTATCCCAATTATTAAAATGACCTATAACGCTTACTGCTGTCGCATTGGGAGCCCAAACCGAAAAGTAATATCCATCTGTATTTAAAACCTGTACAGCATGTGATCCAAATTTATTATATAACGAATAATGCGTGCCGTTTTGATAATTATTTATATCTTCTTCGGTAAACAAAGAATAATTCCAAACAGGTTTGGTGCTGTCAACAAAATGTATGTCTTCGTATTTTTTTAGAGAATGCACTTTTAATTTTTAACTGGTTTAATTTTTTTTCGCTGAGATTTTTTATTGCCACTCATAGAATTTGTTTGAATTTACACCAGATAATTCACACTTTTACTTTAACGTAAATTTAAGAATACTAATTAAGCTATTGTAGATAAATTAAACCAACTTGAAACTTAATTCTGCTACTGCCAAACATCAAACTTCTCTATGAGAAAACTAATTGCTTTACTAACCGCTATATTTCTTTTAAGTATTTCTTCATTTGCGCAAAAAGCAAGGGTTTCAGGTTCTGTAAATGACCCCAACGAAAAAAAATCTGTACAAAATGCTGTGATCGCTTTACTTACTCCCAAAGATTCCATTCTTTACAAATTTACACGAAGTGATGCCGAAGGCAAATACATTTTAAAAGATGTAAAGGCCGGCAGTTATATTTTAATGACCACACATCCTTATTTTGCAGATATGCTTGATGATGTTGAAATAAAGGGTGACATTGAGTTTTCGCCATTTGCACTTATCTCTAAAGCTAAATTATTACAGGAAGTAATTATAAAAACCGGCAGCCCGATTAAAATTAAGGGCGACACTACTGTTTA
>JADGPX010000137.1 GCA_017882215.1 Chitinophagaceae bacterium
CACTGATTCTGAGGTAAATAAATAAGACATGTATTTTATTTTTTTGAAGCGCAAAATTATGCCTTAACGAGGAAGGGACAAAATGCATTTATAAAATATGAAATTAAAGCTTTGAATAAATTATCCGTAACCTGATCCTGTTAGTTGCAGTACTTCCTCCAACCAGCTTTACACGTCCCTGGGCTACATTGTTAAGCGGAAATAATAATGGCGGAAGCGCTTGTCCGCAATCATCGAGATAGCTTGCAGAGGTACGAACATAATCAGGAGCACGCAACCTTAATGTAGAATTTGTTCTCCCCTTGGTAACTATCTTCTGCACATACCTTGAAATATTAAATGTATATCTGGCGATAGAATTGCCAAGAGGATCTTTTACGGTGGTTTTAAATCCGCCATAAGTTGCAATATCAGGCTGACCGCCTGCTGAAGTAAAATCACATGGAACAGGACGGTAACTATTACTGGTATCTTTTATATCCAGGAAAAGAAAAGGCGGAGGCGTTAAAAAATTATCAAAAGCAGATGTAGAAAAAACCTGTTCCATTATTAACTCTGCTCTATGAACTATGCGATTTGATAACCCTGTAAGTCCGGGAATTTTAAGTTCAGCATAAGTGCCTGGTGTAGTTTGAATGTATACGAAATTATCACCGGCTGGATTTGAATTTGTATTCGAAAAATTATTTAATTCAGCACCGCTTCGATTTCTTACAATGTTGTTTGCACTATGATCACCTGGATATAAACTAAAATTGGTAACAACTGTTGTATCAGCCAGGTTAGCTCTTTTGTATTTGTAATAAAAAGCAAGTTTAGTGTTAGCATCAGTAAGGCCATAATAAGTTAAAGCATTACCGGAATTATCAGGTATTATCGCAAAGCCTTTAAAAAAATCCTTAAAGAGTGAATCAGTTTGAATAGTATCCCTGGCCAATAGTGATTGACCAAAGGAATTACTCAATTTTATACGAAGCTGATTATTTGATGTATCTCTAAACGCCTTTACCGAATCTGATAATCTTTGTGGAATATAGGTAGCAGAACCCAATACAGGAGCATTAAAAGGATAAAATGAGCAGCTGCTTGAATCAGGGTTAAACGTATTAGCAATTTCATGCACTTCAATTCTTTGCGGTATTGTAGTACTATCTCCATAAGTTCTTTTATAACTTAATACCAAAACAACAGAATCCAAAGTTCTGTCAGCCGGTTTGGCTTCAAAATAAAAAGGAAATGCAGCTGGCTTTAATTCTGTATAAATAGTTGCTTTGGTAGTGCCAAATAACGGATCGTTACCAATGTAGCCAAGTGCATGCTCATCTGTAGGATAAATGATAGCACACTCTTTACCAAAAGGAATCGAATCAAAATTATTGGCAACAACACTAATAATAGTATCAAAAGTATTTACATTATCAACTGCCGGAATTAGTCCGCTACCTAAGTTAGTAGTATCAATTTTTGTACAATGCCAGTTTAAAAGAGAAAAAAATATAAGACCCGTAAAAGCTAAAGGGAGTTTAGTTCTGATCACAGTAAAAATAATTTGATAGGGTAGTTTTTTATTTGGCGGCAAGGTCGGCATACAATTGTAAATAGTCTGTTAAATCTGACTCTGCATTGAATTGCAGCACCTTCTTACCTTTTACTTTAGTAAATTCCTGAGCTAATTTTTTATCAACTTTTTCTGCGCCAAATGTTATTGCATCAGCGTAAGTTGCGCCTCCTCTAAACATAGCTGTATTGGATCCTTCATTATAAACCTGCATATCATTCTCTTTAATATTCGCATTTATGGTTGCCAGTTTTACAAACTCTTTACCCATTTTTTCTTTATAGGTATTTTGCCCGATAGTATAAATTATTTTGCAATTGCTGAATACAGGTTCTTTTTTATAAGCACATTTTATATACATTGGTATAAGTCCTGTCATCCATCCGCTGCAATGAATAATATCGGGAGGCCAGCCAAACTTCTTAACTGTTTCAAGAGCGCCTTTGCACAGTAAAACGGTTCTTAGAGCATTATCATCAAACCACTTTTCATTTTCATCATGAAATAAAGTTTTTCTTTTAAAATAATCTTCATTATCTAAAAAATATATCTGCAGGCGGGCATTGGGTAAAGAAGCTACTTTAATTACCAAAGGATAATCATCTCCGTCAATCTGAACATTAATTCCCGATAACCTTACAACCTCGTGCAGGCGATGGCGGCGTTCATTTATCATTCCAAAACGAGGCATGATACACCTTACTTCCATCCCTGTTTCATTTGATTTTACCGCCAGCTTATTTACAATCTCCGCAAACTCTGTCATCTCTAAATAAGGTGACATTTCGTTGGCTATAAATAAAATTCTTTTCTTTGTTGACATTAGCGAAGGTTAAATTGCAATAATGGTTTTTAAAGAGCGGCGAAGTTACAATATTTTTTCTGTAAATAATGTATTCCTATCAATGTTTACGCTTATTGATAAAACAAAATGATAATATTAAAATTTGCAGCTGATGTAATATCTCAGTTAAAAAAAGTAAGACTTACTAAATTTTCAATAGGCTTTGTGCCTACTATGGGAGCCTTACATAAGGGGCATATCTCTTTGTTGGAGAAAAGTAAACAGGTTTGTGAGATAACTATATGCAGCATTTTTATAAACCCCACACAATTTAATAATGCAGATGATTTTAAAAAATATCCTGTTACGCTGGAGCATGATATTTATACGTTAGAAAAAAATGGTTGTGATATTTTATTTCTGCCGGATATAACTGAAATATATCCTGACGGAATTATTTCGAAAAAACATTTTGATCTTGGCTATCTGGAAACTATTCTGGAAGGAAAATACAGGCCAGGCCATTTTCAGGGCGTTTGCCAGGTTGTAAACCGTTTGCTTGAAATTGTTGATCCCACTCATTTATTTATGGGACAAAAAGATCACCAGCAATGCATGGTGATAAAAAGATTATTAGAATTAGAAAATTTAAATATTGAACCTATAATTTGCCCCACCTTACGGGAAGAAAACGGACTTGCAATAAGCAGTCGCAATTTGAGGTTGAATGAACAACAAAGAGAAGAGGCAGCAGAAATTTATAAAACCTTACTCAGTATAAAACAAAAAATAAAACCGGGTTCTTTACATCATTTAAAAAAAGAAGCAGAAGAATATTTAATAAAGAGAAATTTTAAACCGGACTATATAGAAATTGCTGAAGCCAATAATTTAAAACCAGTAAATGAATGGGATGGCATTGCTGATCTGATTGCAGTTGTTGCCGTTTTTATAAATGATGTAAGATTGATAGATAATATCTTAATAAAAGATTAAGCTGTTTCTATTCGTAACTTGTAAGCGATATGAAAAAAAAGTTTTTATCAGTTTTAAAATATATATTTTTTCTCGGACTGGGATTTTTTTTAGTGTGGTGGCAGTTTAGTAAAATGACACCAGACCAGGTAAGCCAATTTAAGAAATCGCTTGCGAATGCCAACTACTGGCTCCTTTTTCCTGTAATTATTGTAGCACTCTTAAGCCACATAAGCCGGGCTGTGCGCTGGAAGATATTAATTGAGCCAATGGGTTATAAACCCTCTACAGCAAATACTTTTTATTCAATTATGTGCGGTTATCTTGTAAATACATTTATACCCCGTGCCGGCGAAGTTTTAAAATGCAGCCTGCTTAGCCGCTACGAAAAAATACCAATGAATAAACTTATCGGCTCCGTACTTGTTGAAAGAGCTTTTGATCTGGTGTGTTATTTTATTTTTATTGTCTTCACTATTTTAATCCAGATAAAATATGTAACACATTTTGTAAAGCAAACGTTTTTGCAAATATTTTTTAATCAACATGGCTTACAGGGGTGGATCAAATTTTTGATATTCGCTGCCGCTGTTCTATTGCTCATAATTATTGTGCGATGGATCTTTAAAAAATATGCTCATCATCGATATATCATCACCTTAAAAGGTTATCATATCGGGCTTAAAGAAGGCTTTAATGCCACAGCCCGTTTAAAAAATCGTGGATGGTTTATTTTTCATACAATATTTATTTGGGCTATGTATACGCTTGAGATTTATGTTGGTTTTTTTGCGCTTTCTGCCACTTCACATTTAGGCATTGCCCAGGCATGCAGTGTACTTAGCCTTGCAACGCTTGGCATGATTGTTTCCCCGGGAGGCATTGGCGCTTTTCCTTTGGCAGTTCAAGAGGTACTTTTGATCTATAATGTTCCCAATGTTTCTTTCGGATGGATGATATGGGGTGTTTCCACGGGGATTATTATTGTTGGCGGGTTAATTAGTTTTGGATTATTGATTTATAAAAACAAAAAATTGAATGAAACAAAGCAAACAAATATTGCAGAAAATATTTAGCAAAGAAGAATTAAAACTTCAACTTAAAATATGGAGTTTTTTTGGAAAAAAAATAGTTTTCGCCAATGGTGTTTTTGATATTTTGCACCAGGGGCATATTCAAATATTATCAGAAGCCGCCACTTATGCTGATATTTTAATTGTAGGAGTAAATTCAGATTCATCTGTAAAAAGATTAAAGGGTAACAGCAGGCCTATTAATGCAGAAGCCTCCAGGGCGCTAATATTATCAGCTTTAGTTATGGTTGATGCAGTGATAATTTTTGAAGAAGACACTCCGCTTGAACTGATAAAATTCATTAAGCCAAACGTTTTGGTTAAAGGTGGTGATTACACCTTAGATACTATTGTTGGCGCCAAAGAAGTAATAGCAAATAATGGTGAAGTAAAAATAATTCCTTTAGAAGAAGGATTTTCAACAACAGGTATTATAAAGTCAATAAGTCAATAGTCAATAAGTCATTCAGATAGTACAAAAGCTTATACTGCTAATTTTAATGACCAATGACCCAATGACAAATGACAAATGACAAATGACTAAAAAATAATGAAACGCAAAATTATAGCCCGTGATATAAGCTGGCTTTCCTTTAACGGAAGAGTACTGCAGGAAGCTGCTGATGAAACTGTTCCTTTAAGAGAACGAATTCGTTTTCTTGGAATATTCTCTAACAACCTTGATGAATTTTTTAGAGTGAGAGTGGGTACGCTTAAACGTATGATTGAACTGGGAGCAAAAGCACATATCCATTTGGAAATAGAACCTCAAAAAATTTTGGGAGAAATAAATATTAAAGTAACTGAACAGCAAAATGAATTTAACCGGATATGGAATGAAATTTTAAGAGAATTAAAAAAACAAAAAATATTTCTTATAGATGAAAAACATCTTAACAAAGAACAGCAAAAATTTGTTCTCAGTTATTTTCATGATGAAGTGAGAAGCAATATTGTTCCGCTCATGATCGAAACAATGCAGGCTTTTCCTACGCTTAATGATAAATCTATTTACCTGGCATGTAAGCTTTCAAAATCAGACGCCCGCCTGCCCGCCCGTGCCGGTATGGACGGGAATGACGGAGTCGGGCAGGGAAGCATTCCACAAAAATTTGCGCTGGTATCTATTCCTGTAAATCGCTTGCCGCGGTTTGTTATTTTACCTTCGGGCCAGCAGGGACAATATATTATTTTGCTTGAAGATGTAATCCGGTTTTGTCTTCCGCAAATATTTTCTTTCTTCGGTCATGATACTTTTTCTGCCAACATAATTAAAGTTACAAGAGATGCTGAAATTGATATAGATAATGATGTATCCACTTCTTTCATCCAAAAAATTGAAAAGGGTGTAAAGAATCGTAAAAAAGGTAAGCCTGTAAGATTTATTTTCGATAAAGATATTGATCCTTCACTCCTTACCTATCTCATTAAGCGGCTTGGGCTTTCGGTAAAAGATAATATACAATCCGGCGGAAGAATTCATAATTTCAAAGATTTCATGGATTTTCCTGATGCAGTTTTTCAAATAAAAAATTCGAGAAAAAAACCATTCATACATCCGCTGCTGCAAAATGTAAATAGTGTTACCGATGTTGTTTTGGAAAAAGATGTGCTGCTGAATTTTCCCTATCATTCATTCGATTCTATCATTGACCTTTTAAGAGAAGCAGCCATCTCACCCGATGTTGTAAGCATTAAGCTAACCGGTTACCGGCTGGCTCCTCATTCAAAAATTATTAATGCGCTTACCAATGCAGTACGTAACGGAAAACAGGTAACAGTTGTATTAGAATTAAGCGCAAGATTTGATGAAGAAGCCAATCTTGAATGGAAAGAAATTCTGGAAGATGCAGGCGTGAAAGTTTTTTTGGGAGTGCCCAATATGAAGGTACATGCAAAAATATGTTTGATAAAGAAAAAAATAAATAATCATACGTTTCATTATGGCTTTGTAGGCACAGGAAATCTTAATGAAAAAACTTCTTCCCTTTATGGTGATCATTGCCTGCTGACATCGGATAGAAATATTATGGCTGATGTAAACAGGATGTTCGCTTATCTTGAAAAGCCGAAAAATATACAGCCATTAAAAGATTGTCAAAGGTTAATGGTAAGCCCTGTAACTATGCGCCGGCAGCTAATGTCGCTGATTGATAAAGAAATAAAGGCGGCAAAGGATGGCAAGCATGCTTCGATAATTTTAAAACTAAATTCATTAAGTGATGAAAAGCTTATCATTAAATTATATGATGCAGCAAGAGGTGGTGTAAAAATAAAAATGGTAATAAGAGGTATCTGCTGCATGTATACCGAAAATAAAAAATTCAGAAAAAAAGTAAATGCAATAAGCATCGTTGATGAATACCTTGAACATGCAAGAGTGTTAATATTTCATCATGATGGAAAAGAAAAAACTTTTATTTCATCTGCAGACTGGATGGTAAGAAACCTCGATCATCGGGTAGAAGCTGCCGTACCGGTTTTGGATAAGCAAATTCAGCAGGAATTAAAAGATATACTTGACATTCAGCTAAATGACAATGTGAAAGCAAGAATTCTCAATAATGATCTTGACAATGAATATGTGAACCCAAGAAATACAAAAAAAGTTCGCTCACAAATTGAAATCTATAATTACCTCTTAAAGAAAAATTATCATAACAGTGAGACTGGCAGCAATTGATATTGGAAGTAATGCGGCACGGCTGCTTATCTCGGAAGTGAATTTCGATGTCAATGGCATAGCTAAGTTTAATAAAATTGATCTTATCCGTGTTCCCCTGCGTTTAGGCTTTGATGTTTTTGAAAAAGGCGAAATATCAGAACATAGAATTGATATGATATTACAAACAATGAAAGCATACAAGCATTTATTGAATGTATATGAAGTAAAACATTTAAAAGCATGTGCTACTTCTGCCATGAGGGATGCAAAAAATGGCATAGAAATAATTAAAAGAATAAAACACGAAACCGGTATTGATATTGAAATTATTTCTGGCAGTGATGAGGCTGCTTTCATTTATGAAAACCATGTTGCGGAAAATTTAGACAAAGAACATTCTTACTTATACATTGATGTTGGTGGCGGCAGCACTGAATTAACTTTTTTTAGTAATAATAAATTGGTTTTTAAAGATTCTTATAACATAGGCACCATAAGGCTGTTAAAAAATAAGGTGAACGATGATGGATGGGATGAAATGAAGGATAGTCTAAAACAAAAAACAAAGGGTCACAAAGAAGTAACAGCTATCGGCTCCGGCGGAAACATCAATAAAATATTTTCTCTTAGTAAAAGAAAAGAAGACAAACCTTTACCATTGGAACTTCTCAGAGATTATTATAAAGAATTAAGCAATGTTTCTTTAATTGACCGCATAACTATTTATAAACTTAAGGAAGACAGGGCAGACGTAATTGTACCTGCATTACAAATTTATATCAATGTAATGCGCTGGGCAGGATGTAATGAAATATACGTTCCCAGGATTGGACTTGC
>JADGPX010000138.1 GCA_017882215.1 Chitinophagaceae bacterium
TTCAAGATCCTGACGATCAATTGTTCTGCCCCACGGTCTTTGAGGATGTGGCTTTCGGTCCCCAGCAGTTTGGTTTTCCTGAAAACACGATCAAAGCTATCGTCGCAGCGTCATTGGGAAAAGTCGGACTGAACGGTTTTGGCGAACGTTCACCGCAGCACTTGAGCGAAGGGGAGAAGCAGCGGGTATGTCTGGCCGGGGTGTTGGCCTGCCAGCCCGACGTTTTGGCTCTCGATGAACCAACCAACAATCTCGACCCGCGCAGCAAACGGAAGTTAAAAGAAGTTCTGAAATCGATTCCGGCCAGTAAAATCATCGCTTCGCATGACCTGGAAATGATCCTTGAGTTGTGTTCGCGGACGATCGTACTCGATGGCGGCCTGATCATTGCCAGCGGCCCAACCGAGGAGCTCCTTGCCAATGAGCCGCTCATGATCGCCCACGGACTTGAAAAACCGCACAGCCTGCAGCATCGTCATCCGCACGGGCGGATCCAATAACTCTTTTAGTGGCATTACTTTTACTTCAGCAGAAAAGATCATGTGAATTTATTTTTATTAACGATAGATAAAATAAAGTAACTGATAAATATCACAGGCACTGCTATCCATTGTAAAAAAACAGCGCTGATAACTGCGACCACAATTAATATCATCTTAGGTAGATTATTTTTAACGCTGTAATCTTTAAACTTCATTCCCATAAAAGGAATATTGCTAACCATTAAATAACTCAGCAAAACTATTAACCCATAAAGCACCCATTTATTTATCAAAAAATTTCCAATACCAAATGTAGCTGCATTAAAATGCAATATCAAAGGAAAAGAGGCTATCAATAAGCTTACAGCCGGAGTTGGAAGTCCGCTGAAATTATAAGATTGTGTTTCATCTAAATTAAATTTAGCCAACCGATAGGCTGCTGCACAACTCAAAACAAATGCAGGCATCAACCATATCATTGAAACCTCCAATCCATTTTCCTCCATGGCAAAACTAAACCGAAGCAGTTGATATAAAATTACTCCGGGAGCAACTCCAAAACTTACCACATCAGCCAGGGAATCTAATTGTTTTCCTATTGATGAAGTTGCATGAAAAAGCCGTGCAACAAAACCATCTAAAAAATCTATAATGGCGGCAATACCAATAAAGATAGCAGCCCACGTTAGTTTTTCAGGAATGTTGAAACTGCTGCCGCTAAATTCATCATTCACATAAATTATCACTGATTCGGTTTGTAAGGCAAATACAATTGCAAGGCATCCGAAAAATAAATTTAGAAGAGTGAAAAGATTAGGAATAGCCCCAACCCCTAAAGGGGAGAAATTGTCTTGTATTTTATCAAGTTTCTTTTCTATCATAAAACTATATAAACACTAAATTATACAGAGGTTTAAAATCCTCTCTTCGGGAGCCTGCCCGAATAAATTCATTCAGGCGGGGATTTAGGAGGGCTTCATCAACGACTCTATCTCTTCAACAGTTATTGGAATATTCTTCATCAGGTCTTTATTGCCATTTCTTGTTATCCAGAAATTATTTTCAATCCTTACTCCCATTTGTTCTTCTTCAATATAAATTCCCGGTTCTACAGTAAACACCATTCCTGCTTTTATTGGCTCTGTTCTTGTTCCAAGATCATGTACATCTATACCAAGATAATGAGAAATTCCATGATATAAATATTTACGGTAAGCCCTGTTCTCCGGATCTTCATTTTTTATTTCTGATTTTCTCAGCAGTCCTATTTTTTGAAATACCACTGTTGCCTCATCTCCTACTTTTTCTGTGTAATCAATAATACTAATACCGGGTTTTAAAATGCTCGCCGCATATTGATGCAAATGCAAACAGGCATTGTAAACAGTTTTTTGCCTGCGGCCAAACTTTCCATTTACAGGCACTGTTCGTGTAAGATCAGCAGCATAGTTACCATAACTTGCTCCAAAGTCCATCAACAATAATTCCCCGTGTTTGCACTCCTCATTATTGCTTACATAATGCAATGTTCTTGCTCTGTCGCCACTGGCAATTATGCTTCCATAAGCAGTACCGGTAGCCCTTTGCGATAAAAACGAATGCCATATCTCAGCCTCTATCTCATACTCCATTACACCGGGCTTAATAAATTGTAATAACCTTCTGAAAGCAACATCTGTAATATCAATTGCCTTTTGTATCACTTCAACTTCAAGCGACGTTTTAATTGCTCTCAGTTCTTTTAAAGTTTTTGCACTCCGCCTGTAATTATGTAAAGGATACCGCTTACGCATTTCTTTTGCAAACCTGTAATCTCTTACAGGAACAAGATTGGCTTTACGGTCATTTTCATTTGTGTTTAAATAAATTGTATCAGCCAAATGTATCCATGGCTGCAACATTGCATCAATACTATCTAACCAAACAATTGTTTTTATTCCTGAAATATTTTGTCCTTCTGATGCAGTTAATCTGTGCCCATCCCACTTTTCTTTTAATTCATTAGGACGAATCAATATCAACACTTCCCTGTATTTTGGATCAGGATTATCCGGAAATAATACAAGCATCGTTTCTTCCTGCTCAATGCCTGTAAGCCAATACAGGTCAGCGTTTTGTTTAAACGGATACAAGGCATCGCCATTCATTGGCAATTCATCATTGCTGTTAAAAATGGCAATTGCATTTTTCTCCATTCTATCAGTAAACCGCTTGCGGTTCTGAACAAATATGTCTGGATTAAGTGGGAGATATTTCATTTTAAAATAATTTTATTAAATGCAATATACAAAGCCTCTTCTAAATGTACTTCTGCCGGTATTTAAACTTACAGAAAGTGTAATTAATACACATCAAAAAAATTAAAAAAATCATTGTTTTAAAGCAATCCTTTACCTTTACAACTCAACAAACGATTGTTACATGTCAATACCTACTATGCTTTCATTGCCAAAGAATGCATTGATCAATCTTGGAATAAGATCAGCAGAAAATGTGCATTATCAATTATCGCCGGAAGAATTAACGGAACAAACGGTGGCAAGAAAAGAAGGTGTTTTGAATGATACTGGTGCCCTTGTAATAAAAACAGGAGAATTTACAGGCCGCAGTCCTGAGGATAAATTTATAGTAAAAGACGATATCACTTCAGAAACTGTGCACTGGAATGATTTTAATCTCCCCATCGAACCAAAAGATTTTGATCAGTTGTATAAAAAGATGCTTAGCTATCTTGAGAATAAAGAAATATGGGTAAGAGATTGTTATGCATGTGCTGATCCTGATTACAGATTAAATATCCGTGTGATAAATGAAAACCCATGGAGCAATCTATTTGCCTATAATATGTTTCTGCGTCCGCAGGAAGAGGAGCTTAAAAACTTTAAACCTGACTGGCATATAATACAGGCGCCATCTTTTAATGCGGATGCTACAATAGATGAAACACGGCAGCACAACTTCGCTATAGTAAACTTCACTAAAAGAATAATACTTATTGGCGGCTCAGGTTATACCGGGGAAATAAAAAAAGGAATTTTCACCATTTTAAATTTTATTCTTCCGCATGATAAACATGTATTGAGCATGCATTGTTCTGCTAACATGGGTGATGATGGTGATACAGCAATATTTTTCGGTTTAAGCGGCACAGGCAAAACAACTTTAAGCGCAGACCCACACCGAAAATTGATTGGCGATGACGAACATGGCTGGACAGAAAATACCGTATTTAATTTTGAAGGCGGATGCTATGCAAAAACAATTGACCTGAGTGAAGAAAAAGAACCCGAGATCTTTCATGCGATACGACCTGGCGCTTTGGTAGAGAACGTAACTTTTTTTGAAGGCACAAATAAAATTGATTTCTCCAGTAAAAAAATTACAGAGAACACAAGAGTAAGTTACCCATTACATTTTATCAGCAATGCATTAGAGCCATCAATTGGTAAACCGCCAACAAATATTTTCTTTCTAACTGCAGATGCTTATGGCATTCTTCCCCCGGTAAGTAAATTATCAGCAGGGCAGGCCATGTACCAGTTTGTAAGTGGATATACAGCAAAAGTTGCCGGTACTGAAGCAGGCGTTACAGAGCCAAAATCAACATTCAGTGCATGTTTTGGCGCTCCCTTTCTTCCATTGCACCCGGTAGAATATGCTGATATGCTTGGCAAAAAAATAAGAGCGCATAAAGTAAATGTATGGATGATAAATACCGGCTGGAGCGGCGGCGCTTATGGCGTAGGAAGCAGGATAAAACTTTCTTATACAAGAGCAATGATTTCCGCAGCGCTGGAAGGTGAATTAGATAATGTAGAATATGAAGCTCATCCAATATTTGGAATGATGATGCCTAAAACATGTCCCGGAGTGCCTTCTGAAATTTTAAATCCAGGAAATACATGGGCAGATAAAGATGAGTATGATGCAAAAGCTAAAGAGCTTGCAAAACAATTTATAAAGAATTTTGAGAAATATGCAAGTGGCGCCAGTGAAGAAACTGCAGGCACCGCACCTAAAGTGTAAACCCCATAACATTCAAATTGATTTAACCCTGCTCCGGCGGGGTTTTTTATTTTGTTTTTTAAACCTGTCAGGTTCTTGAACCTGACAGGTTATTCAAAACAATTATTTGGCTATGCCGCCTTTGCAATTTGGAGCAATTGTTATGAGAAAGGAATAGAAAAAATTCTAAAACAAGCCGTACAACTGAGCATCCACCTGGTTTATGATCTTACCAAGGTCTTCATCATTTTCAGCAAATTTATTTTTATCGGCATCAATAATTAAGAGGGGACCTTCTTTATAAGTGCTGATCCATTTGTTATAAAACTCATTTAGCTTTTTTAAATAATCAAGGCGGATATTTTCTTCATATTCCCTGCCACGCTTTTGTATTTGTGCAACCAGTGTAGGCACAGATGCTTTAAGATAAATAAGCAGGTCAGGCGGCTGCACCATGCTTTTAAGTGTTTCAAAAAAAGTATAATAATTATCAAAATCTCTTTTAGCCATCAGCCCCATGTCGTGAAGATTAGGCGCAAAAATATTGGCATCTTCATAAATTGTTCTGTCCTGTATTACGGTTTCAGTACCACGGTGAATTTCGAGCAATTGCGTTAAGCGGCTGTTCAAAAAAAATATCTGCAGGTTAAAGCTCCATCGCGGCATTTCCTCGTAAAAATCATTCAGGTAAGGATTATGATCAACATCTTCAAACTGCGGTATCCATTTATAATGCTTGCTTAATAACTCTGTTAAGGTTGTTTTGCCGGCGCCAATGTTTCCGGCTACTGCAATGTGTTTTGGTTTTTTAACTTTTGCCATGCTCTAAATCCCTAAAGGGACTTTTATAGATTAATTAATGTTTAAATACCGCTAAAAATATAGAATAAAAATTAATTCAGAATTATTAATATCAACATTTAAAAATAATTCAGCCCGATTGCTTCTCTAACTAATTTAATTGTAACTTCTGCGCTTTTTCTTGCTTTTTCAGCCCCTTGCCCCATTACTTTTTGCAGATATTTTTCATCCTGCAAAATACTGTTCACTTTTTCACGGATAGGAGAAATAAATTTCACCATATCTTCAGCCAGTTGTTTCTTCATATCACCATAGCGAATGTTACAGTTATTATAATCATCCTCATATTTCTTTATTACATCCTTTGAAGAAACAAGATTCATTAGTAAAAAAATATTTCCAATATAAGCAGGCTTTGGCGAATTATTCTCTGTCGGCCCACTGTCTGTCTTTGCTTTCATCACTTTCTTTCTTATCAGTTCGTCATCATCGGCAAGATATAATGTCGCCATTTGATTTTCGCTCTTGCTCATTTTTCCCTCTCCATCAAGCGAGGGAACTTTTACCAAATCGTTACTGTAATTAAATGCAACCGGTTCAGGAAACACCTCGCCATAGCGATGATTAAAACGGTTAGTAAAATTTCTTGCCATCTCCAGATGCTGTTCCTGGTCTTTACCAACAGGCACATATTTGGCACGATGTAAAAGAATATCCGCTGTTTGTAAAACAGGATAAGTAAGTAAGCCTGCATTGATATTCCCTGGCTGCATGCGGGCCTTATCTTTAAAAGTTGCGGTTTTTTCCAGCTCGCCTTTGTAAGCAAGCATATTTAAATACAAATACAATTCAGCAGTTTCATGCAGATGACTTTGACAGTACAAAGCAACTTTATCAGGATCCAATCCGCAGGCAATATTTTCTGCTAAAACACGGTATACATTAGCTTTCAGCTCTTTGGTATCAGGATGAGTTGTTAAAGAATGCAGGTCAGCCACCATAAAAAAACATTCATATTCATCCTGCATCTTTACATAATTACGGATAGCGCCAAAATAATTACCCAGGTGAAGAAAACCTGTAGGCCGAATGCCACTCATTACTATTTCTTTCGTTTTATCCATAACCCGGCGAAGATAATTATTCTGTTTGTGGTTTGTAGTTTATAGTTTGTAGTTCTTTATACTTTAAAAAAAGTTTTTAATAGGCTAATTATGATAATCAAAAATAAAAAGAGAAAAATGAATTAACCATTTAACCACAAACTATAAACTACAAACTACAAACTATTATATATTTGTTTGATGGAAGTGAATGATGACCTTATCAACAATCTTGCACAGCTTGCAAAGCTTGAATTTAATGATGCAGAAAGAGATGAAATAAAAAATGACCTGCAAAAGATGATCGCATTTATTGATAAGCTTAATGAACTGGACACAACAGGAGTAGAACCACTGCTCCACATGAGTGAAAATGTAAATGTATTAAGAGAAGATGAAGTGAAAGGAAGCATCAGCCGTGAAGAAGCGCTTAAGAATGCTCCTTTACATGATGACCAATTTTTTAAAGTGCCAAAAGTGATAAAGAAATAATCTTACCAGTTACCGGTAACTGGTTATCAAAAAACAAAAAATTAAAACTGATTAATGCCACCAATCATCCATCTTGATAAAATAAATAAGAGCTATTACCTCGGTAAGCAGGATTTACATGTACTTAAAAATATTTCTCTTGATATTTTTAAAAATGAATACGTGGCTTTAATGGGGCCAAGCGGCAGCGGCAAATCTACTTTGATGAATATTTTGGGTTGTCTCGATTCACCAACAAGTGGAAAATATATTTTAAATGGAAAAGATGTAAGCAAGATACCGGACAATGATCTTGCAGAAGTTCGCAACAAAGAGATTGGTTTCGTGTTCCAGCAATTTAATTTATTATCAAGATTAACCGCAGCGGAAAATGTTGCCCTGCCATTGGTTTACAACGGCACTCCCAAAAAACAAAGAATGGAACAGGCGCTTGAAATGCTTAACAGAGTTGGACTTGCAGACCGAAGCCATCATAAACCTAATGAACTTTCCGGCGGGCAGGGACAGCGTGTAGCCATTGCACGTGCTTTAGTTAATAACCCTTCCATTATTTTGGCTGATGAGCCTACAGGAAACCTGGATTCAAAAACTTCTGCGGAGATAATGGAAATTTTTGGTAAGATACATGATGAAGGAAATACAGTTATACTTGTTACCCATGAAGAAGACATTGCTAAATATGCCCATCGTGTAGTACGTTTAAAAGATGGTGTTATTGAAAGTGATACCCCAACAAAAAATAAGTCAATGGTCATTAGTCATTAGTCATTCTACTTATTCTCTATTGACATATTGACCTATTGACAAATGACTTAATGAATATTTATGGCACAAAAAATTTATACTAAAACAGGCGATGCTGGTAAAACAAGTTTGATCGGCGGAACGAAAGTTTCTAAAAGCAATATTCGTATTGAAACATACGGCACTATCGATGAATTGAATTCATACATTGGTTTGGTTAGCGATCATTGCAATGATGATCATTCAAAAAATATTTTAAAAGA
>JADGPX010000139.1 GCA_017882215.1 Chitinophagaceae bacterium
GGTAAATACCGTTCAGAAAATGATCTCTCAAAAAGTGCAAGAGGTGGTGGAGTTAAAAAGTATCTAAATGACCGTGGCTTTAAAATTTTACAGGCGCTTGATGAAGTTGCAAAACGGTATAACACAAAGCCTGCAACAATTTCGCTTGCATGGCTGATGGCTCAGCCAGCAATTGCAGCGCCGATTGCAAGCGCAACCAATACAGAACAATTAAATGATCTTATTGCTTCTGCAAATTTAAAATTAGATAAAGAGGCAATTGATGTATTGAATAAGGCAAGCAGGTATTAGATAAATCTAAAAATGGTTTTAGCTACCTGGTTATTTTAATTAGTGATGTTGATATATATTATATCTGCGGAGACTGAGGGATTCGAACCCTCGATACCCTTTCGGGTATACACACTTTCCAGGCGTGCTCCTTCAACCACTCGGACAAGTCTCCAAAAAATAGTTTGCAAATCTACGTTGTAAAAATTTGGCTTCAATCTGTTTCCAGAACTTTTTCCATCTGCATACTCCGTGAGCCTTTTATCAGTAGTTGTGAATTTTCGAGATGCTGATCATTCAGCCATGTTTTAGCCTTTGCTGCATCATCAAAATGGATATAGGAATGTTTTATATTCTTAAAATTATTACCAACCAATATCACGTTACTCCATTTAAAGCGATCTATAAGATTTATTATTTCTTTATGTTCATGTTCACTTTCTTCTCCCAGTTCCATCATACTTCCGATCAATAATATTTTATTTGTTCCCTTCATTTGCGCAAAATTCTCAATGGCAGCTTTCATGCTTGCAGGGTTCGCATTGTAAGCATCTAAGATTATTCTATTGGTGTCTTGCTTTATTAATTGTGAGCGGCTGTTGGATGGAGAATAATTCTCAATCGCAGTTTTTATTTTTTCATCAGTAATATTAAAATGTTTACCAATAGTTACTGCTGCAAGCACATTAAGCAAATTGTATTGCCCCACTAATTGCGTTTTTATTGATCCAATATTAGCGCCTTTAATTATCCCTACTTCTAAAAAAGAAGAACTGCTTACAGCTCTTCCTGTCACAGATCCTTCTGAAGTTCCGTATGTAATAATATTTTTTATTCCTGCACTTATCTCTTTTATATAATTATCATCGCAATTCACAAATGCAGTTCCGCTATTTTCTCTAAGGAAGTCAAATAATTCTCCTTTCCCTTTTCTTACACCTTCTATTCCCCCAAACCCTTCCAGGTGTGCTTTATCGCAATTTGTGATAAGCCCGTGTGTGGGCATGGCATATGAACAATAACCTTCAATTTCTTTTTGGTGATTAGCGCCCATCTCAATTACTGCCATTTGCGCATCTCTCTTAATTTTAAGAATGGTTAAGGGAATGCCTATGTGATTATTTAAGTTGCCTTCCGTTGTATAAGTTTTATAAGAAGATGATAAAACTTCATGCACCAATTCTTTGGTAGTTGTTTTACCATTGCTGCCGGTGATAGCAATAAAAGGAATCCCGCTTTTTGCGGGAAACTGCTCACGATGATGTTTTGCTAATTGCTGCAGGGTTAGTAATACATCATCCGTTTTAATTATTTTTTCGTTTTTTAAATTTAATTCTTCATCAACAATTACATAGGCTGCACCTGCATCAATTGCCTGCTTTGCAAAATGGTTACCATTAAAATTGGGACCTCTTAATGCAAAGAACAGATCTCCCTGTGCTAATTTTCTTGTATCAATTTTTATAGAAGGGTACTGCAGGTAAAGTTTATAAAGATCTTTTATCTCCATGAAAACAAAGCTAAGAGATAAGGAGTAAAAGAGATGCAGAAAAAATGTAAAAGCTATAGCGTTATACTTCGGTTATTTTTTGTTAGACATCAGATTTTTAAAAGTAAAATCCTCAAAATCCATTCAATCCAATAAATCATGCCCGCCCGTGCCGGTACGGACGGGGTTCAGACAAATAAAATAGCCTCCCGATTTTCGTGGGAGGCTATAATTTAATTGCTTTATAAATTATTTACTTTTTTTACGGCTATTTTGTTTACGCTTTCCAAAAATATTTCCTTCTTTAAATCCATTTCCTTCAGGGCTTCCTAACCTATTCATAGCACACCTAAAACCAATAGTACTGCTTGCCTGATCTTCTTCAAGATATCTGCGTGAACCTGGAGATAACCAATAAGGCATATCGTCCCAGCTTCCGCCTTTTACTACTCTTGATTTATCACTTATTAAAGTTGAAATACCATATCCATAACTTACGCCTGATAATGAATCACCATCTAAGTAATTAGTAACATTTCCTTTTTGATAGTTTCGGCGGTTCATGCTTTCGGAATCTGTTACATCAACTTTTTTCAAGCGGCCCAATGTATCTCTTTCATATTCACCCTGTCCATTTTTATAAAATTTCTGGAATATATTACCGCGATAAGGATTAAAATCATCTTCATCAATAGAGGTAAGAGGTCTATAAACATCACCAACCCACTCACTAACATTTCCACTCATATTATAAACACCAAAACCGTTGGGATAAAAAGATTTTATAGGTCCAGGTATTGCGGCTCTGTCATTTAATCCGCCGGCAACACCCATATTATCACCATTACCTCTTTTAAAGTTTGCTAAAAATTGTCCCTGCCAGCTGCCACGGCGGTTATCGCGTAAACCATTTACATTATTACTCCATGAGTATACCTGCTGGTTTGATATCAACTCTTCTCCACGATTTTTTTCTTTCTTTTTAGGATTAGGATTTTGATTAATTAAACCATAAGCAGCGTATTCCCATTCCGCTTCGGTTGGTAAACGATAACCAGGTAATAATAAGCCATCTTCAAAAGTTATTACTTTTCTTGTTCTGCCGCTAACATCTTTTAAGCCACCTTTTTTAGGTGCGGTTTTATTATTGATAAGCTCGGGGTTCATTAAATAAGTATCAGTATTAAAGGTTTGGTCTCCACCTCCCTGTTTCATTGCTGATAAAGGCGATTTCTTATTTAAGTAGTTTTTATCAATTAATATTTTTTCATTAACACGGTCTGTTCTCCAGATACAAAAGTCGTGCGCCTGCTCCCAGGTTACACCAACCACAGGGTAATAATTATAAGCAGGATAACGGAAATAATATTCAACATAAGGTTCGTTAAATGCCAATTCACTTCTCCAAACCAAAGTATCAGGTAAGGCCCTGCTCATTATCATAGTATCGTTATCAAATGTATTACCGAGCCAGTAAAGATATTCGCGGTAATGAACATTAGCTACTTCAGTTTCATCAATATAAAATGAATTTACTGTAACACGGCGTGGAATATTATTCCAATCACGCATTACATCTTCTTCTTTGGCACCCATAGTAAAAGTACCGCCCTGAACAAAAATAAGACCGGGACCTGTTTTTTGTTCTTTGGCTTTTAATACATGGAAACTTCCATAATTCTTATCATCGTAATTCCAGCCGGTAGCTGAGGATTTATCTTTTTTCTTGCCAAAAATGCTTCCATTTTTACAAGAGATAAATAATAACGAAACAAGAACAAGGGTAAAAATATTCCTGGCAGATAATAACTTTAACATGTGCATTCGTTTAGCAATTTGATTAACGAAGGGTTTTCTTGATTATTGTGCAGCGGGGTTACGCTAACAACTGCGAATATAAATACTTTACTGATAAAAATTCAAACATTAAGGGCAATTTTGAAAGCTATATTCATACTTTTGCAAAGTATTCACAAATCAATATTCATTTTTTTACCAACGCCCTTTTTTCTAAAAAAATTATTAAGTCAATATTATATAGAAAAATATATTTACAACTATTAATAATATAATTGATAACTACAATAAACTATCTAAAGAAATCGTTCAAGCAGCAAGTAAAAATAGTAAAACCAAAATATCTCAATTAATAACGCTATTGACCTAAATTTTATATTTTAATTGGTTATGTACAGAAAAAATATATTTTTACAATACTTAAACTAATTACTATAAGAGGTAATTCTACCTAACCAGATAAAATCACGAATGAAAAATGCAAGTTTGAAACTAATTGCTATGGCGATCTTAGCAGGAAATGCAATTAGCGTTCATGCACAAACCAATTCTATTAATGTTGTAACTACAGCAGTACCTTTTTTAAGAATTTCACCAGATGCCCGATCCGGGGGTATGGGAGATGTTGGGATAGCTACTACTCCCGATGCAAACTCCTCTTTTTGGAACCAGGCAAAAATTCCATTTGCACTAAGCAAAGCGGCAATAGGTGTTTCTTATACTCCCTGGTTAAAGGGCTTAGGACTTAATGATGTATATTTAGCTTCTTTAGCAGGATATTATCAATTAGATGAAACACAAGCCATTTCTGCTTCGCTTAGATACTTTAGTTTGGGTAATATTCAATTTACTGATGCTTTAGGTAATGATCTTAATTCTTACAGACCAAGAGAATTTGGATTTGATGTAGGTTATTCACGAAAATTATCAGATAAGTTAGGATTAGGTATAGCATTAAGATATATTAATTCCAGCCTTGCCAACGGTACCTATAATGGACAATCATATAAACCGGGTTCTGCTGTTGCAGGCGATATAAGCTTATTTCATGATGGAACCGGTAGCGACCCAAATGCATCCGGTTTAAATTGGGGCATTGCTCTTCACAACTTAGGCTCAAAAATTTCTTATACAAACGATGCTACTCAAAAAGATTATATACCTGCTAATTTAGGTATTGGTGTTGCATATACTAAAGTTTTTGATGAAACCAGTAAAGCAACTTTTGGTTTAGATATAAATAAATTATTGGTTCCTACCCCTCCCCTGATAACCGGAAATACCTCGACTGATGCGGCAAACATTGCCAAATACAGGAACAAAGGAGTTTTAAGCAGTTGGGTCAGTTCTTTTGGAGATGCTCCGGGTGGTTTCAGCGAAGAGTTACGTGAAGTACAGGTTTCTTTAGGCGCAGAGTATATGTATAATAACCAGTTTGCTTTTAGAGCAGGATATTTTTATGAGGCTCCTACTAAAGGCAATCGTCAATATTTTACAATTGGTGCAGGAATAAACTACAATATGTATGGTTTAAATTTCTCTTACCTTATTCCTTCAGGAGGTGGTGTTAACAGAAATCCTTTAGCAAATACAATACGGTTTAGTTTGATATTTAATCTTGATAAGGAAACAGCTGTTCCGTCGGGTAATTAATTCTTAAAAAATATATAAAGAACGTCCTGTTAAAGAGGCGTTTTTTTATGCGTTTTAATTAAGATATTAATTGATATTTACAGAAAATAAAAACGCATGTCTTTTAGAATTGGCTTCGGTGTTGATTTTCATCAATTAGTTACCGATAGAGAATTATGGATTGGAGGTATAAACATTCCGTACTCAAAAGGAGCTTTAGGTTACAGTGATGCCGATGTTTTATTGCATGCTATCTGCGATGCTATGTTAGGCGCTGCTTGCCTGGGAGATATTGGAGTACACTTTCCTGATACTTCATCTGAATTTAAAAATATAGATAGTAAGATCCTTTTAAAGAAAAGTTTTGCTCTGATCTCTTCAAAAGGATACAGGATAGTAAATATAGATTCTACATTATGTCTTGAATTACCAAAAGTGAAACCTTATATACAACAGATGCAGCAAACAATTGCAACAATTTTATCGGTAAAAATTTCAGATGTTTCCATAAAAGCAACTACCACCGAAAGAATGGGCTTTATAGGCAGAGAAGAAGGATTGGCTGCATATGCAACAATTTTATTGGAAAGTATTTAATCGTGAGACGTGAAACGGCAAACGTGAGAGCTGCGACAACCCTTTATTTTTTCACGTTTCACCTTTTCACGTCTCACGTTCTTTTTTGTTAAAATTAATTTTATTCTCTTCTAATGTTTTTGCATCCCTAACTTTGTTCATATGCCGGAGGTTTTAATAAAAATTATAAATCAATCTGATAACAACACGCCCCATTATGCAACACCCGGTTCGGCAGGGATGGACATCAGAGCTAATTTACCAGCGCCGCTTACATTGCAACCTTTACAAAGAGAGATGGTACCTACAGGTTTATTTATTGAGATCCCGGATGGATACGAAGCACAGGTAAGACCACGAAGCGGATTGGCAAATAAGCAGGGAATTACCTGTTTAAATTCGCCGGGTACAGTTGACAGCGATTATCGTGGGGAAATAAAAGTGATCCTTATAAATTTATCAGGTAAAGAACAAATTATACAGCATGGTGACAGGATAGCGCAAATGATAATTTCAAAAGTGGAAAGAGCAAAATGGGAACTGGTACAGCAGTTGAACGAAACGCAAAGAGGAGAAGGTGGTTTTGGTCATACAGGGGTTAATTAATAACATAATAATTTACAAGATGAAAAATATTTTGCGAATAGTAAGTGCATTTATTTTATTGACTGCGTTTTTCAGCTGTCGTTCTACAAAAAAATTACAAACAGCAGTAAATAAAAAAGATACTGTAATTACAGTAAAGAATATTCCATCTCCCGATTCTTTAAAAGCAGGGAACGACCTGCTTACTACTCTTAACAGTAACAGGATAAACTTTAAAACTTTTTCTGCAAAAATTAAAGTTCAATATGAAGATGCCAAAGGCAAGCAGCCCGATGTAAATGCATTTGTAAGAATGCAAAAGGACAGCATTATCTGGATCTCTATCAACGCTACTTTTCTTAATGTAGAAGCTTTTAGAATATTAATAACAAAAAATCATATCACCATTTTAAATAAATTACAAAAGCAGGTGGAAGAACATCCGTTTAGTTTCATTGAAGAGATAGCTAAAATACCATTGGATCTTAAAACACTGCAGGATCTTATAATTGGTAACCCTCTTTATTTGGGAGATAAAGTAGTGGCTTATAAATTAACTGAGAACCGGGTTTTACTTTCTACCATCGGAAAATATTTTAAGAATTTACTAACGCTCTCTGGTAATAATAATTTAATAGAAAGAAGTAAACTTGATGATCTGGATGTAACACTTAACAGAACCGGTGATCTTACTTATGGTGATTATGAAAATAAAGCTGGATTTTTCTTTTCCACCTATCGTGAAATAACTGTAGCAGAAAAAACAAAAGTTGATATAACATTGAACTTTAAGCAATATGATTTTAACACTGAATTATCTTATCCTTTCTCCGTACCTAAAAATTATAAAAAAAAATAAGCGTTGCATTTAAGATAGTATTAATAAACCCCTGTTAAAACTTGTTTTTTGTAATCCTTAAATTCCATCCATGCAAAAGATCATTCTAACTGCCGCTGTTGTTTTTATTTTCCTTTCCCATGTCGGCGCACAAACCAATAAAGATGAATTACAAAAGCAAAGGCAGCAACTTAAAAAAGAAATTGAGGAAACCGAAAGAGTTTTAAATGAAACAAAAAAAACCACTAAAGAGAATGTTGGTCAATTATCATTAATAAATAAAAGACTTGACCTGCAGGGAAATGTTATTGAAAACATTACAGAGCAATTAAAATTTATTGGAAATGATATTTATAAATCTCAGAGAGAAGTAAATAAATTATCAAGGATACTTGATACCTTAAAACAGGAGTATGCCAAAAGCATGGTATATGCTTATAAGAACCGCAACAGCTATGATTTTTTGAACTTTATTTTTTCTGCATCCAGTTTTAACGATGCTATCAAGCGTATCACTTATTTAAAATCTTATCGCACTTATCGTGAGCAGCAGGGTGTGAATATTGTCCGCACTCAACAGCTTTTACAACAGCGCATAAATGAACTTTCAGGTAACAAACAAAAAAAGAATATAGCTCTTGAAGAAAAGAATAAGGAGATGACCGTACTTGAAAAGAAACAGGCTGAAAAAGAAAAG
>JADGPX010000009.1 GCA_017882215.1 Chitinophagaceae bacterium
AGTATATCTGCCATCTCATCGCTAAGTTTTTTATTCTTATCACTTTCCTTGAACGACTGATCTCCATATATTCTTACCATTAATCTTGAAAGTTCTCCAACTTCTTCCATCAATATTCCAAGGTTGGTTAGCTCACTAAAATATCTTACACCAATAGTCTTTATCCATTCATCTACTTTTTGCTGCGCTTCTGTAATGGTGAGTTGTTGCATTTACTTTCTTATTACTTATTTCTAATTTCCCGTCCGACCGGGTCATCCGGGCGGGCTTATTCCTTATTTCTAAGCAGTAATATCCTCGATCTTAAACTTAATTACTCCCGCAGGCACCTGTATCTCGGCTGTTTCTCCAACCGCTTTTCCCAGCAAACCCCTGCCTATCGGAGAGAATGCTGATATCTTACTTTGTTTCAGGTCTGCTTCTTTTTCAGAAACAATCTGGTAGGTTATCTTTTTTTTAGTGCCAAGGTTGGTAAGTGTAACCTTTGTTAAAATAGAAACTTTGCTGGTATCAATATTTTCTTCATCCACAATTCGGGCAGTGGCAATAATACCTTCCAGCTGCTTGATCTTTGCTTCAAGCATTCCCTGCGCTTCTTTAGCTGCATCATATTCTGCATTCTCTTTCAGGTCGCCTTTTTCCCTCGCTTCTGCAATGGCTCTTGAAGCCGCAGGACGCTGAACACCTTTCATGTGCTGCAGCTCTGCTTTCATCTGCTCAAAAGTTTCTTTTTTTACATAATTTGTTTCACTGCTCATAACATCATTTTTACAGGTAGAATTATTTTTTTTCAGGTAAATGAAAAAAAATACAACGCCCCATATTTACTAAGACGTTGTATGGTATAAAGATAGAAAAATTTAATGTTATTCCAACTCCAGTTTTTCCAATAAAATTTTCGACATTTTATAAAAAGCCTCATTGCTATAACCTGCAATATGCGGCGTAATGATCACATTGGGCTGCAACAAAAGCCAGTCCAGCTGGTCATTCTCAAGATTGGTATACGTTTCAAAGTTTTCATTTTCCAATACGTCTAAACCAGCTGCTGCTATTTTACCGTTTTGCAGTGCATTGATGAGTTCGGCAGTATCAGCTATTTTTCCACGGCTCGTATTAAGAAACCAGGGTTGTTTTTCCAGTGAATTAAAAAATGATTTACCAGCCATATGATAAGTTTCATCCGTGAGTGGCACATGAAAACTTATTACATCAGCATATTTGCAAACCTGTTCAAAGTTTGCTTCTTTAATATAACCACTTCCAAAACCGTATTTATATTTATCATAGGCAAGAACGGTAACATTAAATGGCGCCAGTAATTTTGCCAAGGTGCTGCCTGTATTTCCAAAACCTATAATGCCTACCGTTTTCCCACTTAATTCAACTCCGCGGTTGGCATCTCTTATCCACTTATTATTTTTTACCTGCTCAAAGCTGGAAGTGATTTTATGCATTAAACTAAGCAGCATACCCAGAACATGTTCTGCTACTGCGTCACGGTTACCCTCCGGACTGCTGACGCATTTTATCCCTTTGCTTTCTGCATAGGCAACATCAATTAGCTCCATGCCGCTACCAAGGCGTCCTATCCATTTTAACTTTATTGCCTTATCAATAATTTCTTTGTCAAGATGCAGCCTCGTTGTAACCACCAGACCTTCTGCCTGGTTAATTATTACAGAGAGTTCTTCGTAACTAATTTTTTCTGAGTGTAAAATTGCATATCCTCTTTGCTGCAAAGTTGAGGTTAAGTAATTGTGTGCTTTTGATGTTATAATTACCAGTCTTTTCAAATTTTTTACATTTTGCTTATTGCGATCATACTTATCTCTACATTAACATTTTTGGGCAACCCTTTTACGGCAACAGTTTCCCGTGCCGGAAAATCTCCATCAAAATATTTTCCATAAATTTCATTTACCTGCCCGAATAGTTCCATATCGCTTAAAAAAATAGTTGTTTTTACTACGGCATTAAACTCTAAGTTAGCTTCTGATAAAATGGACTTCAGGTTTTTCATCACCTGGTGTGTTTCTTCAATAATATTAGCATTTGCAAGTTCCGGGGTGCCGGGTTTTAATGCGATCTGTCCTGAAATGAACAGCATATTACCTGCCTGCACTGCCTGGTTATAGGGGCCTATGGGAGCAGGCGCTTTTGAAGTATTTATTATTTGTTTGGTCATAAAAGCTTTTAAGGTAAGTGATAAAATTGCAAAACTTTCCATCAACTAACAAACCTATTTTTACAAAAAGTTTTGTACATGCAGATAATTGTATTGGCAGATGAGGTTATTAAACAGGAATTTCAGAACAGGAAACTGAATACCAGTATACAGATAATCTTTATAAAAAGTCTTTCAGAGATATCGAATTACGGTTCTGCTGACGCATTTTTTCTTTTAAAAGAAGGGATAAATAAAGAAGATCATAAGGATCTTGGAGGAAAACCGGTATTTATTAATTCTACAATACATACTTTAAAAGAACTTGAGCTGCCGGAAAACTTTAGCCGTATAAATGGCTGGCCAACTTTTTTAAACAGGAAAATATGGGAAATAGCAACCAGGAAAGAAGATGCTGTAAAAGATATTTTTAAAAAGTTAGAATGGAAATATATCACAGTTGCAGATAAGCCCGGCTTGGTTTCCGCAAGGATAATTTCTATGATAATTAATGAAGCATACTTTGCATTAGGCGAAGATGTAAGCAGTAAAGATGAGATCGATCTTGCTATGAAGCTTGGAACCAATTATCCATACGGACCATTTGAATGGTGCAAAAAAATTGGCTTAAAAAAAGTTTATAGCCTTCTGGAAAAGCTAAGTGATACAGACAGTCGTTACAGTATTGCCCCAGCAATGAAAAATGAATTAACAACCGACAATTAATGGCATTAATATTAAATATAGATACTGCTACGGAAAGCGCTATAATAAGTATATCTGAAAAAGATAAGATTATAGACTCTGTTACCAACAGCAATCAAAAAGACCATGCCTCTTTTCTGCAGCCTGCTATAAAAAACTTATTGCAAAAAGCTGATCTGTCAATTAATAAATTAAACGCCATAGCCGTTACTGCAGGCCCGGGCTCATATACAGGATTACGTGTTGGCATGGCAAGCGCAAAGGGATTATGTTATGCATTGAAAATTCCTATGATAACCATTAATACCCTGGAAGTGATGGCGCTATCATCCATCAAACAAATTCAGGATCAATCAGCATTGTATTGCCCTATGATTGATGCAAGAAGAATGGAAGTATTTACAGCAGTTTATGATCATCATCTTACAGAAATAGTAAAACCATGCTCTATTATCTTAGATGATGGATCTTTTAAATATATGCTGGAAACAAATAAAATTTATTTTTCGGGAAGCGGTGCATTAAAGCTGAAACACATACTGGATAATAAAAATACCATCTTTATTGATAATGAGATGGCTCCTGATGCTATGGCACAGCTTGCTTACGAAAATTATATAAAGAAGAACTTTGCAAATGTTTCCTATGCCTCGCCGGTCTACTTAAAAGAGTTTTATACTCCATCAAAACCGGGAGCATGACCGCAAAAGACATATTTTTTTTAATGCATGGCTAATGCTTATACGTTTTAGTCTTTTGTATCTTTGTAAAATAAAATCAAACAATAAATCATGTCTTCAGAACCTATCCAAAATTTAGCACATCAGGAACCTGGTAAGGAAGGGGAGAATGCATTGCGTATTAATTATTATAATATCAAAAAAGTTTCGCTCATTCTGCGGTCGTTAAATAATAAGCTTAGGCAACAGATCATTAAAATTATAAATGAAAATGATAAGCTTTCCGTAACGGAAATTTATGTAAAACTGCGGCTGGAGCAATCCGTTGCTTCCCAGCATCTTGCCATATTACGTAAGGCGGGAATTGTTTCTACCAAAAGGGAAGGCAAATTTATTTATTATACCATTAATAAGCAAAGGGTTGAGGCTATAGACGAATTTGTAAGTAAACTGCTTGGTTAAATTTTACCTCAACCCTAACCCTTCTCCACAAATGGAGAAGGGAATTGAGTGCAGAAACAGCATCCGTTTTTTTATTAGTTTATCTTTGCAGTAATATTTTTATATGTACGTAAAACAAATTTATACCGGTTGCCTCAGCGAAGCAGCTTATTTTATTGAAAGCAATGGTGTAGCGGCGGTTGTTGATCCTTTAAGGGATATTGATGCATACATTCAGTTAGCAAAAGAAAAAAATGCTGTTATTAAATATATTTTCGAAACACATTTTCATGCCGACTTTGTGAGCGGGCATCTGGATCTTAGTAAACAAATAGGTGCAACTATTGTGTATGGCCCTGAAACCGAAACAAATTTTCCTGTTCATGTAGCAAAGGACGGAGAAATTTTTTCCGTTGGTGATATAACGATCCAGGCAATGCATACACCGGGACATACTTTAGAATCCACCTGTTATTTATTAAAAGACGAGAACCAAAAACCGCATTGCATTTTTACAGGAGATACATTGTTTGTAGGCGATGTAGGAAGACCAGACCTGAGCAGCGGTGATATGACCACAGAAGAATTAGCATCTGTAATGTATGATACAATTCAAAATAAAATATTGCCTTTACAGGATGATATAATTGTGTATCCTGCACACGGACAAGGAAGCAGTTGCGGTAAAAATTTAGGACCGGATACTTTCAGCACTATCGGCGAACAAAAGAAAAGCAATTATGCTTTGCAGCCACAATCAAAAGAAGAGTTTACTAAAGCTGTTACAACAGGCTTAAATGCTGTACCCGTTTATTTTGCCATCAATGCAAAAATTAATAAAGAAGGATATGATAGCCTTTCTGAAGTGAAAACCAAAGGACTTACTGCATTAACCATTGAGGATTTTAAAAAGAAAATGGATGAAGACATTATTGTATTAGATACCAGGAAAGCATCTGTATTCACACATGGATTTATTCCCGGTTCAATATTTATAGGACTTGAAGGTAGATTTGCAGAATGGGCAGGAACATTAATTTCTTTTCATCAGCATATTATTTTAGTTACTGATGCCGGAAAAGAAGAAGAGACAATTATCCGCCTTGCCAGAGTTGGGTTTGATAAAGTAGAAGGGTATTTACAAGAGGGCTTTGAGGCATGGAAGAATGCCGGAGAAAAAATAGATATAATAATTGATGTGGAGGCAGATGAACTGGCGCTGGATATAAAACATGATCCTAAGCTTGCTGTGCTGGATGTAAGAAGAGAAACAGAATTTGGAGACGGGCATATAAAAAATGCTACCAACTTACCTTTATCCGAAATGACTGATCTTGCACAGATCGCCAATTTTGAAGACGATCAGAGTTTATATATTCATTGTGCAAGTGGCTACAGAAGCGTGATTGCAGCATCATTAATAAAGAGACAGGGATTTAATAATCTGCGTTATGTTTTGGGTGGCTGGAATAAAATTAAGGAAGAGAAAAATATAGAAATAGAAAAGGATGCAAGTGTGTTAAATTAACCCGAATATTTTATCCAATTATTTCACCATATTCCGGCTTCCATTCCCACTTCCATTTTTTGTGACTCCACAACCACATTTCCGGCTGTTCAGTAATCACTTTTTCTAAAAATTTTGCATACTGTTTTGTCAATTCCCCCGGTGCTAATTCTTTCGGATGCATGCTGGCTAATTCAGCATGAGCATGATAATATCCTCTTTTACTTTTGGTTATATACGCAAAAACAACAGGAAGATCATTTCGCTTTGCTGATTTTTCAGGCCCCCGCAAAAAAGGAGTAGGTCTGCCAAAAAAATTTATCCAGTACGCATTTGAAGGACCAGGGGGCTTTTGATCTGCTACTAGTCCAATAATATATGGCTGATTACGGTATGGTAATATTTCTTTTTTTATGTTGGTAGCTGCTATCATTATACTTTTAAAACGTGTGCGGATATGTTTAAAAAGTCTTTCAAACAATTTATTTTCCAATGGCATATAAACCACAAGAAATTTATAAGAAACAAATAAAGGCACTGCAAGATTTCCTAACTCCCAATTAAAATTATGACCGAGATGCACCTGTATCGATTTGCCGGAAGGATATAAATCTTCAACAACAGAATAATCGGCGGTAAAATGTTTTTTTAAGAATTTTTCATTTACACTGATACTTTTAATAGTCTCTATTAGAGTATCGCAAAAATTTTTATAAAACTTCTTTGCTATATTTTTTCTTTCTTTTTCAGTTTTATCAGGAAAGGCAATTTTTAAATTACTAATTACCACTTTTTTGCGATAACCAATAACATAATAAACCAAACTATAGAAGCCATCACTTAAAATATATAACACACGAAGAGGGAGAAGAGAAAGTAAATAGAGAAGACCATAAACGAGGTAATACATTTATCAAAGATAAGATTGAATAAGAGATACAAAATTGAAGTGTTACAACACAATATTCTGCAGCCGATCACTTTTGTAAGGATAATCAGTATTGAAATGCAAGCCCCGGCTTTCATGGCGAAGCTGTGCGCCTTTCGTAATTAAATATCCAACAGTAATTAAATTTCTTACTTCACAGAGTTGCGGTGAGATTTCAGTATCCTGGTACAATGCTTCTGTTTCTTCATGCAGCAGATCTAATCTTTTCATTGCTCTTGCCAAACGAACATTGGTTCTTACGATACCCACATAATCACTCATCAGCAATTGCAATTCTTTTAAGCTTTGCGTAATTAAGATCATTTCCTTTGGAGCAGTAGTGCCAGCTGCATTCCAGTCGGGGACAGCCTCCCCCCGGCCCTCTCCGGTGGAGGGGAAGTCAGTAAGCGCTTTCACCTTTTTTACTGAATCTAAATAACACCTGTGAGCAAATACCATAGCTTCCAATAATGAATTGCTTGCTAACCTGTTTGCGCCATGTAAACCTGTGCTGGCACATTCTCCGCAGGCATATAAATTATTGATTGATGTCCTTCCCCATTCATCAGCTTTTATTCCGCCGCAACTATAATGAGCTGCCGGAGCAACAGGTATCATTTGTTTGGAAACGTCAATGCCAATGGATCTGCACTTTTCATAAATATTAGGAAAGTGATGAACAAATTTTTCCATATCCATATGCCGGCAATCGAGAAATATATGTTCAGTTCCGGCAACTTTCATTTCATTATCTATCGCTCTTGCAACAATATCTCTTGGCGCCAGGTCTTTTCTTTCATCATATCTTTCCATGAATGCCTCGCCCTTATTATTGCGAAGAATTGCGCCATCTCCTCTAACAGCTTCTGTAATTAAAAATGATTGCCCTGCAATACCCGGCTCATACAAAGCTGTTGGATGAAACTGGATGAATTCCATATTCTCAATCCTTCCTTTTGCCCGGTACATCATGGCAACTCCATCTCCGGTTGCAATTGCAGGATTGGTTGTTGTACGGTATGCCTGTCCGTTGCCACCGGTTGCCAGTAAGATTATTTTAGAAATGATTTTTTCTATCTTATTAGTTTGCATGTTGATGACATATACGCCATAACACACAATATCCGGAGTTGCTTTGGTTACTAAAAAGCCAAGATGATGCTGGGTGATTATATCAACAACAAAACAATGGCTGATAAGATTGATATTGGGTTTGTTTTTAATGGCGGCAAGTAAAGTTCTTTCCATTTCTTTGCCCGTAACATCTTTGTGATGAAGGATTCTGAACTCACTATGTCCGCCTTCTTTGCCCAGCGTGTATTCACCTTCTTTATCTTTATCAAACTTAGCTCCCCATTCAATAATTTCTTTTATCCTTTCCACGCCTTCTTTTACAACTATTTCCACAATTTTTCGGTTACACAAACCATCGCCTGCAATTAAAGTGTCTTCAATATGCTTTTCAAAACTATCATGATCCATATCCATTACACCCGCTACCCCGCCCTGGGCATACTTTGTATTGGTCTCATCGCTTTGTGCTTTGGTAAGAATAGTTATAGTTTTATCAGGACAATCCTGTGCAACCTTTAAAGCATAAGTTAATCCGGCTATTCCCGATCCGATAACTAAAAAATCTGTTTTCATGGTTATAATTTAAGATTATGAAGGTTCAACCCAGGCCTCGTTTTCTTTTATAAGATTGATCAATTCAGAAACCGCTACATTTTCCGAGACTGCTCTCTTCACCACTTCTTTTCCTTTGTATAAAGTTACCTTTCCCGGTCCGCTGCCAACATATCCAAAATCAGCATCAGCCATTTCTCCCGGACCATTTACTATGCATCCCATGATGGCAATTTTTACTCCTTTAAGATGATTGGTAACAGCACGAATTCTTGCGGTGGTTTCCTGCAGATCGAATAATGTTCTGCCGCAGCTTGGGCAACTGATGTATTCTGTTTTTGAAATTCTTGTACGGGTTGCCTGTAAAATTCCAAAGGCAATGGAGTTAAGTAATTTATGATCGGCAGGAACTTTCTTCTCTGCAAAACGATGTCCTAAGCAAATACCATCTCCAAAACCATCAAGCAATAATGCTCCGGCTTCAATTGCATAATGGATAAGGCTTTCATCCATTTCTTCATGTGTGCTGTCTGCAATTATTATTACCGGATTTTTTATTTCTTTTTCTATTAATTCAATAAACATTCTTCTTATACTCTGTACTGCATTTTTATTAGTAGAGCTAAAACATATCACGGCAGTTTTATCATGTTTTAATTTTAAAAATATCTTTTCAAGATCAATTACATGATAATTTTCAGAATAACAATCTATCATTACAAAATTTATTGCTGCTGATCTCGGAACATTATCATCAAGGTATTGCTCTTCATCCAAAATGGGGAAATATTTTTCTTTATCAGCAGAGGCAAGCCATGCATTATGATAACAGATAACTTTTAACGTTCCCGGCAAACCAAAATCTATCCGTTGATCTGCAGTAAAGAAATAATCTGCAGCTACATCACTAATATTCCATTTATCCGTAACTACATCATAGGTATAACCGATAGCTTCTAAATCTTCCGGAGTGATCTTTTCTATTTTATGCAGATCGGCTATTACAACAGGGACATGTTTTGCACCAATATTATTTACTTCAAAAGTTTCCCTTCTTTTATATTCAAAAGGATTGTAAACTGACCTCACCCCAAACCCCTCTCCAAAAGAGAGGGGCTTTGAAGACTCTTGTATTTCAATACTGGTTTCATTTATTGCAGAGTTGGCTTTTTGTTTTTCGGAAGAGTTTTCAAAATCGTTTACACGGTTTTGTGCGTTTGCCAAGTCCCGAATGTTCGGGATTTGGAGGGGGCTGTATCTCTTTACAATATTTCTGCAAACAGGTATTTCAAATTCAGGATCTTCAGTTAATGAAACTCTTATTGTATCACCAATTCCATCTTCCAGTAAAGTACCAATGCCAATGGCAGATTTTATTCTTCCGTCTTCACCATCACCGGCTTCTGTTACGCCTAAATGTAGCGGATAACAATGTCCAAGTTCTGCATGCATATTTTGTATAAGCAACCGGTAAGCCTGCACCATTATCTGCGGATTGCTGCTCTTCATACTCAGAACAATATTGTAATAGTTCTCACTCTCTGCAATCCGCAAAAACTCCATAGCACTTTCTACCATACCAATTGGTGTATCGCCATAACGGCTCATTATGCGATCGCTTAACGAACCATGATTGGTACCGATACGCATTGCAGTACCATATTCTTTACAAATTTTTATTAATGGTGTAAAGCGATCTCTTATACGTTCAATTTCTTCCAGGTATTCTGCATCTGAATATTCCAGTAATTCAAACTTTTTTTTATCTACATAATTACCAGGATTCACTCGAACTTTTTCAACAATTCTTGCAGCAATTTCTGCAGCATTAGGAGTAAAATGAATATCGGCAACAAGTGGAGTGTTGTATCCACGTTTGCGTAATTCATTTTTTATATTGAGAAGATTTTCGGCTTCATTTTTAGAAGGCGCAGTAATGCGGATCAGTTCTGAACCGGCTTCAATGCAACGGATACTTTGCTCAACAATGGCAAGTGTATCCATTGTATCAGTCGTTGTCATTGTCTGGATACGTATGGGATTAAAATTCCCCAGTAACAGTTCCCCCACTTTTACTTCAAGTGTAGCAAGCCGTTTATATTCCGTTAAGGATTTAGCGTATAACTGCATGGCTTTTTATTGAAAAAAATATTTCAAAACAAATTCTTTGATAGTAACAGCATTTTGATAAGCTTGTTTTGCATCTTCAACAGTTAAATCATCTAATAAATCGGGATAGCGTGGTACGATAGCGTAATTACTTAAACTAAGTGCTTTTGCTAAAATATCATTAAAAAGAGGATTTATACAGATAGACAATTTTACCAATAATTCAAGGTCGTGTGTTTTGGGAAAAACTATATTTTTCCCAATAAGATAGGCTTTCAAATATTTCTCAACTGCCTGCTGGGCATGAAAACAACAAATATTCGCCGGGGCATCTTCCATTGTAAGAATGTGTTTAATAACAAATAAATCTTCCTCAGCTTTCTTAAACCATTTTTAATACTCTTTCATATAAAAGCTTTCCTGTTTTAATGGCTTCTTTTCCAATGTTTACAATATCCTGCATCCCTGACTTTAATTCTTCAGGCGTATAAACAATAATATCCATTCCTACATAAGGATAAGTTTTAATTGCTTCTCTTACCTGGATATTGCGTTCGGCTTTTTTTGCGTTAGTGCTCTTAATAATAAATAAATCAATATCACTATCGTCATTAGCGGTATTATTTGCATAAGAACCAAATAAATAAACTTTTTCAGGATGATAGCCTTCTGCAATTTCATTTACAAAGGCTTGTATTTCACTTAGTGTAACCATATATTCAAAGTTAATCAATCCCGATGGCTATCGGGACAATTTGCCCTTTCTTTTAGGTGACCTATTTACACCAATTAATTTTCAAAAATACGATTAATGAAAGGAAGGTATTTAATAAATGACCTAATTTTGGAATTGATACTTGTATGTTAAAATATTTCTAATTAAAACTATAATTTATTATTAAAAATCTACCAGTCCTTTTTAGGTTTATCGGTTGATGTTGCTTTTACTTTATGCAATTTATCCTGCAGATTTTTTTCATGTTCCAATAAAGATTTTAATTTTTCTTCAGCATCCTGTTTAGAGATTTTTGAAGGCTGTGGCTTAGGCTCATCTTTTTTATTCTGATCTTCTTTTTGTTGATTTTTTTTGTTTTTATCTTTTTGATCCTGCTTTTGCTGTTGCTTTAATTGCTGTAAAGCTCTTTCTAAATTCTGCCTTGCTTCCTCATCGCTGGGGTCAAGCTTTAAAGCATTTTTGTAGGCTTTAATACATTCGGGCAATTTTTTTTGTGACTGTAGAACAACACCACCATTATAATACGCCTTTTCTTTATAATCTTTGCTACGAGCGGTTTGTACTGTATTGTCGTATGCTTTTAAAGCATCATCAAACCTATCAGTTTTATACAAGGCATTACCAAGATTATAAAAAGCGGTTGTGTTCTCAGGAGATTGTTTTAATGCTTTTTGATAAGCGCCAACAGCTTCGTTATACTGCTTCTTTTTATAGGCATCATTTCCTTTTATAATTTCTTTTTTAATGCTTTGTGAAAAACCCTTCGACAAGCTCAGGGTGACAAAAAGTATTAAAAAAATCAGAGGCAATCCTTTTTTAAGACCAATCATTTTTGTTTTTCTTTCAGGAAGAATATTTTCTATTAATAAAATAATAAAGGCAGCAAGCAGAAAATACCAAAAATAATTTTTATACACACCGAATGAAGAACCTGTGAGTGTTGTTTGCCCTATAGTCATTAATTTTTTATGAAGATTATCCGCCACTTCATCAGCGCTGGAAAATAACTGGTACAAGCCATTACCGTTTTGAGCAATACTTTTTAATTCCTCTTCATTTAATTTAGAAATCACTGTATTGCCACTCTCATCTTTTTTATACTCATTGGTCTCATTATCCATAATGGGTGCGCCCTGCAGTGATCCAATACCAATTGTATTTACCATGACACCTTCATCTGCAAGTTGTTTTGTTACTTTAATTGCATCCTCATCATGATCTTCTCCATCACTTATTAAAATTATGCTCCGGTATTTTTTTTCTTTTGTATTGAATGCTGCATAGCTCATTTTAAGTGCCTGGCTTATAACTGTACCCTGCGTTGGCACGTTATCAGTTGAGGCAGAGGATAAATACATTTTAGCGGCAGAATGATCTGTGGTTAATGGCATTTGCAAATATGCTCTTCCGGCAAACACTACAATTCCCACTTTATCGTCAGATAGCTTATCAATTATTTTACTTACCAGTTGCTTTGCTCTTTCCAAACGGTTGGGCTTAATATCTTCTGCCAGCATACTTTTGCTCACGTCCAATGCAATCATCACATCTATTCCTTTACGATTTATTTTTTGAGTGCCTTCGGGCTTTACCAGGTCTGCAACAGCAAAAGCACACAATGAGAATCCAAGTAAGATCAATATAAATTTTATTGCAAAAAGCTTTGAAGAAAAACCCTGTATCAATTGTTTCACCAGCGGAGGATCACCAATTTTTTTCATTGCATTCTTTTTCCACCTGGTCAACAGAAAATAAAACAACACCATAAAAGGAATGGCTGCAAGTGCATATAAAAATTCTATGTGTTGAAAACGAAACATATAAAAGAGATGCTTAAACGGAATGCAAGTTAAACAATGCGATATGGCAAAAAATAAACCAACAAGATGAATACAAAATGTTTAACACTCCCGATAGTTATCGGGAATTATGGAGTGAAAGTGAGATCTTAGCTATGTATAATTTTTTAAAATTCGCTTTTACCTGGGGCAGATCAGTATTTAATTCCCGGTCACCCATAACTTTTTCACTTGCACCAGATTTTGCATCAAGCTGAAAATAGAGAGTTGAATGCTGAAATTTACCGTTATTATAAGAGGTGATAATTCCGCCATAATCCCATCCCGTTCCATAAAAATTAATTTTTTTACCATTAACCTGCACCAGTTTTTCCAGCGTGCTTCCAATCTTTAAACTGTCAGCTGTATGATATGGAGCATTTTCCTGAAAACAATCTACAGTACCAATTGCTTTATGGAATTTATCCAGTTGCCAGTTAATTACTATTTCTTTTGGAGTGTTTGAATAGATCTTTGTTACAATAAAACTATCCATGCCTTCCGCACCATAATCAATTGTGTCCTGAATGTTATTCTTCCCAAACATATTCTCAAGATCATTGAACGTAGTTGTCTTATTTATTTTACCAAAGCTTGTATCAGTAATTAAATATTCATCTGATGAAATAGAGGTCTGAATATTTTTACCAGAATCCTGTGAATTTGTTTGAGAATTTGTTTGCTTTTGCCCGCAGGAATAAATGGAGAACAACAAAAGAATTAAAGCAGAATATTTCATACAGTTACATTTCTCCTTTAAAAAATCCATATTGGTTTAAGATGCTTTTTGTGATCTTCATACGTAACTCCTGCATATCAATATTTTTATCAGGACTCTTTATAAGTGTTACAAAAAAATAAACGTGCCTGTTTTCTTCTATCCAGCCTACAACCCAGCCAATTGCATTTTGTATTTCATCATAACCCCAACCTGTTTTATAACTTAATTTATAGAGGGTATTATTTTCCCGGAGCATTACATCACGTACAATTTGCTGTGCTCTTTTTGAAAAAGGCAATTTATCAAAATATATTTTTTTTACAAGACCCAGTTGTTCATCAGGAGAAATTTTTAAAGTGTTATTTAACCAGAATGAATCAATAGCTCCGCTGATATTCATATTACCATAATGCAAAGTGTCAATCCATTGCTTCATAGTATCTCTTCCAATTCTTCTTGCAACTTCCTGGTAATACGGAACTGATGAAACTTTAAAAGCCTCTGTCATAGTAAGATCTTTATTCCATTCCTCATTCCATCTTTTTATTCCATCCCATTTAATCATCATCTTCTCATCGGTTATTCTGCCTGTTTCAAGTCCGATCAATGAGTTGACGATCTTAAAAGTGGAAGCAGGCAAAAATCTTTGTGTATCCAGCTTCATATTATAAACTGTAACGGCCCCGGTTTGATTATTAACCATAGAAAAGCAACCATCTACTTTTGTTGAATCAAAATATTTTTTAAGGCTATTGTCAATCTTAGCCTGGTTAACCGAGCAACCATAGAAATATGTGATTGATATGATTAAACTTATGATCAATAAAATTGAGAGGAAATAATTTTTTCTCATAAATAAATTAAATGGCACTACCGGCTAATTTAGAATTTGAAGATTTTTGATGTTCGGCTGATGCACACAATGCTTCATAAAAATCTTCTCCAAATTTTCTTATAAGAGCATCTTTTAAAAAAACATAGGTGGGAACTTTTAATTTTTTACCGAATGTACATCCGGCTTTACAGAGTTCTTCCCTCGGTTCATAATTTACATATTCAGTTTTGCCATGTCTGCTTTTTTTTATTCGGATAGGATATAAATGGCAACTGATCGGTTTCTTCCATTTTATTTTTCCATCGTTATATGCCTGCTCAATTCCGCATTTTATAATCCCTCTTTCGTCAGTAATTCCATAAACACAAATGCTTGAATTTATTGCTGGTGTTACCCAGCCAAATTCTTTATCATACACATATTTGCCCTGCCGTTCTAATTCTTTTTTAGATTCTTCTGAAAGATACGGCAGCACGGCATCGTACACTTCATTAAGTTCTTTAAGTTCTTTATTCTCAAGTGGTGCGCCTGCATCTCCATCCACACAACAACCACCTTTGCATTTATTCAGATCGCAAACAAATTGCTCTTCCACAACCTGGTTACTTATGAGAACATTATCAATGGCTATCATGGCTGTAAAGATACAACGATACAGGGATACACCGATTTAAAGCATAGCGATACAAGGGTTCGGGAAATCATTGTATCACTTTTTCCACTGTAAAGTATTTATAAGATGCCTAAGATCTTCCTGAAGAAAAGCGTTTACAGGTGCCAGCGAATCTTCATTCGGCGTAGCATCAAAATATAATGCTCCGCGTAAGAAATGCTTAACTGAATCTGTGACAAGAAATTGTTTTGATGTGGCTACGCTTCCACCAACTCTAAAAAAAATACCGGTGATATTATTGGGAGTATGCATAACGCTATCCTCAATAGAATAAGCCTTTACATCATTTTTAAAAGTTAGCTTATAAGAATCGTTTATCAAATTTTGAAACGTATTGGCCCCCAGCGAATCTTTATAACCATTTGGAGTTTTTATTTTATAAACAGATTTGCCACCTATGGTTTTGTAACTGATAAATATTTTACCATGAAAAGAAGGGAAATCTACATTCACCCAAAAAGGATTATCAGGGGTGCTGTCAAAGTATGTACTATCCTTAACAATGTTTGCGTAAGCAGGATATTCAAATGAATAAGGAAAACCTTCTTTCTCAAACTTTACATATTTTCTTTCAGGAAGATCAACTTTAAAATATCCTTTCGGTTTTGATGTATAGGTAGAATTGCAGCCTGCGAAGAAAAAAAAAATTGCAAAGGGCAATAGTTTACGAATAAAAAAACAATTGGCAATTGGCAATTGGCAATTGGCAATAAAATAATTTTGTGCGATGAAATACTTTCTCATTTTTGTGAATTGCTTATTGCATATTGCCTATTTATTTTGCTTATTGTCTATTTGCTTCACCCGGATTCAGTTTTACTTTTACACTTTCAATCCTGTTCTTATTTATTTCCAGCGGAATAAAAGTAAAATTATCACAAGTCACCTCTTCATTTACCTGTGGAAATTCTCCGGCAATTTCTAAAATCAATCCTGCCAGTGAATCGCTGTCACCTCTTACTTTATCAAAAGTTTCAATAGGCAAATGCAATACTTTACAAACATCGTTTATCATTGTTTTGCCTTCAAAAATATAAGTGAAGTCATCTATTTTTTTATTGCCGCTAATTTCATCATCAAATTCATCGTGAATATCACCGATGATTTCTTCCATTATATCTTCCAGCGTTACGATACCGGATGTTCCTCCAAATTCATCTACCACTACAGCAAAATGCATACGTTTATTTCTAAACTCCTGCAGCAGATCTTCAATTAACTTTTGCTCATGTACATAAAACACCGGCCGCATTAATAAATGCCAATCATAATCGGTTTGTTCATTTAAAAAAGGGAGCAGGTCTTTGGTATGCAAAATGCCAACGATCTCATCCAGATTATTTTTAAAAACCGGCAGTCTTGAATAATGCATCTCTTCCACTTTACTTATAACATCTTTAAAAGAACTATTATAGTCAATTCCGCTAACATCAAGCCTTGTACGCATGGTTTGCTTAACTGTGGTATTACCGAATTTTCGAATCCCTTTTAAGATCTGTTTCTCTTCTTTTGTTGCTTCATGGTCAGGCAGCAGGTCAATGGCATAATCCAATTGCGTATTGTCCATACCCGACAATCCGGAGTGAAATTTATTTTCAATTTTATCACTAAGCTTTACCAGCCTCGTACTCACCCGAAAAAAAATGCTGTTGAATATCTCTATGATAAGAGAGGCAGAAGATGCAAACCAAATATTATGATGCGTTGCCCATACCTTTGGCAAAACCTCGCAAAACAAAACAAGTAAAGAAGTTACCACCACTACTTTAATAATAAACTCAATAACAAAGTGCATCTGTAGGGTATCAATCCAATTCTGCATTAAAAGGTTAGAAATTAAAATGATGCCGATTTTTACAAAACTGTTTGTAATCAGCATTGATGCCAGCAGTGTTTTTGGTGTTTCCAGCAAAGTAACTATCCTTCTATATGAAGGACGCCGCTTTGTTTTGAGCATAATAATATCCTTATAGCCAAGTGAAAAAAAAGCTACTTCGGAACCGGCTACCAAAAAAGAAATTATAACAAGAATTAGCGCTGTAAAAATTAGAATGGTTGTTGCCGCAGGAGTTATTACTAAATAAACAGGCGAGAAAAATTTAAGACTTACAATCGCCGAATGATAATCCAAAACAAATAATTTTAATTAAAGATACTAACCACGGAGATGTTAACTGTTTGTCTTATTAAAAAGGTAGTTTTTCTGAACCTTCATCCGCCAGAGGCGGAATAATATCGGTATCTGCGCCGGGCATTCCTTCAATATCTGCGCCTCCTGAATGTGCACCTTCTGAATGTGCACCTTCTGAGCGTTTATCTAACATTATTAAATTATCTCCCACAACTTCAGTAGCAAATTTTTTGTTGTGTTCTTTGTCTTCCCAGCTACGTGTTTTTAATCTACCCTCAATATATACAAGGCTTCCTTTGTGTAAATATTTTTGTGCAAGTTCTGCAAGTCCACGCCAAAGCACAACAGTATGCCATTCTGTTTGAGACATTAATTTGCCGTTTTTGTCTTTGTAGCTTTCAGTGGTTGCCAGCGAAAATTTTGCCACTGCAATATTGCCCTCCAAAAACTGGAGGTCCGGATCTTTACCCAGATTTCCGATCAACATAACTCTGTTTACACCTCTCATATAGTATGATTTATTTAATTAATCAAAATGCTGTAAACCAGTACTAAAACAAATTTAAAGATACATTTTAATCTTTCAAATAGGTAGTGATAAATTTCGGGAAGGGAAGCTGTTTTATCTTATCTGCTGATATTAATTGATAATTATTTAAACCCAGGGGCGATTTTACAGTGATATTTATAAATTGCCCGTTAATAATTTGATGGGTAAGCTGTTGCTTATATACCTGCGATATGCTTTCAATTTTAAATTCATTTGCCTGAAAGATGGAGTTGAATTTTTCAGATGCCTGTAACTTTTTAATTGTAAAAGGTTTTGGCGCTTCTAATAGTATAAATTCATAAAGGTTTTGCCAAATATCCTTTTCTTCCCTTTTTCTTACATAAAATTTATTCCTGTATTTAACCACCAGGTAATAGAGCCACCTGCTTTTTTTAAAGATCACTTTTTCTTTTACCGGCAATTCCAATTGTATGCCCTGTAAATAAGCTACACACCTGCTTTTAAGAGGGCATATATCACATAGCGGCAAAGGCTTACAAATTGTTGCCCCAAAATCCATGATGGATTGATTGTAAATCCCCGGAAGCTTTTTATCCAATAATTCATAAGCCAGATCGCTATAAAATCTTTTTCCCTGCGGATTATCTATAGGAATCTTTATTCCAAAATATCTTGACAACACCCTGAAAACATTTCCATCCAAAACGGCATAAGGCAAGTTGTATGCAAATGATGCAATAGCAGATGCAGTATAGCTTCCAATGCCTTTTAGCCGTAGAATATCTTCATAATCAGAAGGAAAGTTTTCATGCAATTCTTCTGAAATATACTTTGCCGTTGCAATAATATTTTTGCACCGTGTATAATAGCCCAATCCTTCCCATAGTTTAAATACCTCGGCTTCCGGCGCTATTGCAATACTTTTTACGGTGGAATATTTTTCAATAAACCTGTTGTAATATTCAAGTCCCTGACTTACCCGTGTTTGCTGTAAAATGATCTCGCTTATCCAGATTTTATAAGGATCCTTCTCGTACTTCCACGGCATTAGCCGTTTATTCCGGTATTTATTCCATTTCAATAATTCTTTTGTAAAAAATTTCTTTGCAAACATTAAAGCCTTTGTTTTATAAAACCATTAAATTAATTCTCAATGAGTTAGGATTTTTAAATAAGATCATTAAATTTGTAAGACTCAAAACTCTTATTTACTCAAAGTAATTATCTAAAAATGAGAAAAGCAGATCTTATCAATCAAATTTCAGAAAAAACAGGCATACCAAAAGTTGACGTTTTAGTTACACTTGAAACTATGTTTAAAGAAGTAAAGGAATCTCTTGCCAAAGGAGAAAATATTTACATCCGTGGGTTTGGAAGCTTCATTACAAAAAAGAGAGCAGCGAAAATAGGAAGAAACATTAAAAAAAATGTTGCTATAAATATTCCTGAACATTATATACCCGCCTTTAAACCTGCTAAAGAATTTGTTCAGGATATAAAAGATAAAAATGAATTAAGAAAAGCGCAGGAGTGATTACCTTTGCTCCCCTAAATTAATTCGTGAAACAACAACTTATCTTAACCGCCGCAGGCATTTTATTATTAATCAGCTTGCTTTTCTTTGGAAGCATTGAATCACAGAAAAGCAACTTCCCTCATGCAGAACACAATATACCTGCAACTTTTAATATTACAGATTCTATTCAAAAAGCAAAACAAGGGCTTTCCACTTCCCGGCTTTTGTATGTAAGCAATTTAGAAAATAGCATTACAAGGGGTGATGTAAAGCAACAATCCCAAAATAATTATATTCATCTGGCTAATTTTTGGAAGGATTCTGTAAATGCTTTTCTGCCTTATGCCTACTATCTTAGCGAGGCTTATAAGTTGGATAATTCGGAAAAAAGCCTCACCTTTGCTGCCCGCTTGATTTTGGATAGCATGCGACGGAGGGAAAACGATCTTATAAAAGCATGGGAAGCCGAAACAGCAATAGTTCTTTTTGAAAAAGCCATTCAATTAAATCCCGATAATGACGATTTAAGAATTGGATTGGGAAGTTGTTACGTGTACGGTAAGGGAATGAGTGGTAATGCTGCTGAAACAATGAAGGGAATTCAGGAGTTGCTTAAAGTAGTTGCTAAGGATTCTAACAATATGAAGGCGCAAATGATTTTGGGTATTGGTGACGTTATATCAAAACAATATGATAAAGCTATTACCCGTTTAAACAAAGTAGTGGCTGCTGAACCGGGAAATTTAGAAGCAGTATCATGGCTTGCTGATGTATATGCGGAAAGTGGAGATAAAACAAATGCTGTTAAATGGTACGAATACAGCAAAAAGCTTGTAAACAACCCTGAGTACAGTAAAGAAGTAGATATCAGGATAAAAGCATTGCAATAAAACATATTAAAAATAATTATTAAAAAATTGAATTATGCCTTGTGGTAAAAAGAGAAAACGTCATAAAATTGCTACCCATAAACGCAAAAAGCGTTTAAGAAAGAATCGTCATAAAAATAAATAATTCATTTCTTTTCTTACCTATGCCGGCATTCGGCTACGTTCGTGTTTTCCTTCCATGCGTTGAGGCATTCGATTAAAAGATTTTAATTTGAACAAGGAATTAATAATAAATGCTGCCCCACAGGCAGTAGAAATTGCCCTGTTAGAGGATAAAAAACTGGTTGAGCTGCACAATGAAAAAGCTGATGCAAACTTTGCCGTTGGAGACCTCTATCTTGGCAAAGTAAAAAAACTTATTCCCGGTTTAAATGCCGCTTTTATTGATGTGGGCTTTGAAAAAGATGCCTTCCTTCACTACACAGACCTCAGCCCGTATCTTCGCTCTATTTTAAAATTCACCAACATGGCTATGAATGATAAAAGTGAGCATGGCTTTGATTATAATAAGTTTGAAGTAGAACCAGAAATTATAAAGACAGGAAAAATTGCTGAAGTATTAAGCGGCAAGCCAAATATTTTAGTTCAGATATTAAAAGAACCCATCGCTGCTAAAGGCCCACGCCTTAGTTGTGAGTTATCCCTTCCCGGAAGATTTGTTGTACTTACTCCTTTCAATGATATAATTGCTGTATCAAGAAAAATTCATTCATCGGAAGAAAGAAAACGCCTGCACAAAATTATTGAAGTTATCAAATCAAAAAATTTTGGTGTTATTGTACGAACAGCAGCCGAAGGCAAACACACTGTAGAACTGCATGAAGATCTTTTAACCCTTATCAATACCTGGAAGAATATTCAAAAGAATCTAAAAGGTGCTGTTCCTCCAACAAAGATCATGAGTGAGGAAGGTAAAACAAACAGCATTCTGCGTGATCTTTTAAATGAAGATTTTAATAAGATTGTTGTGAATGATAAAAATATTTACAACGATACAAGAACATATATACAAAGAATTGCTCCTGATAAAACAGATATACTTTCTTTTCACAATAACGGTGTTCCTATTTTTGATAGCTATGGAATAACCAAACAGGTAAAAGCATCTTTTGGTAAAACAATAAACCTTCCCAGCGGCGCTTATTTAATTGTTGAACATACTGAAGCCCTTCATGTAATTGATGTTAACAGCGGCTATAAAAGCGTAAGTAATAACCAGGAACAAAATGCCCTGGAAACCAACCTGGAAGCGGCGGCAGAGATTGCACGTCAATTAAGGTTAAGAGATATTGGCGGAATTATAGTGGTTGATTTTATTGATATGAAGCTGCTGGAGAACAAGAAAAAACTTGTGGAGCGGATGGAAGCTTGCATGAAACCGGACAGAGCTAAACATGCGGTATTACCAATTAGTAAATTTGGTTTGATGCAGATCACAAGGCAGCGGATGAAGCCTGAAATGAATATCAATACTTCTGAGATTTGTCCAAGTTGCGCAGGCACCGGCAAAATTTCTTCTACATTAATTTTAGAAGATGAGATCGAAAAAAACTTAAGTTATCTTTTGATGCAAAAGCATAAAGAACTTACTGTAATAGTTCACCCGATGTTATTCGCATACCTCACCAAAGGCTTTCCCAGCAAGAGAATGAAATGGAGTTGGAAGTACAAACAAAAAATTCGTGTAAAACAAAACAGTAATTATCATCTTACTGAATTTCATTTTTACGATAAAACGGATGAAGAAATAAAACTCTGATCATTCCCAAAAACACAAAATAATTTATTGCAATAAAAAAGGAGAGAATGTCTTCTCTCCTTAATCTATTATTTTTAAAATGTTTTATTTGTATTGCGGTATTAATTCTTTTGCCAGCTCTACCATTTTTTTAATCCCGTCTTCAGGTAAATTTCCTTTTTTAAATTCTGCCAAAACATTAGGTAATTTATTCTCCATCTCCATTAAAAAATGTTCTTCAAAAGCTTTTACATTTTTTACAGCAACATTAGTTATTAAACCGTTTGTTCCAAGATAGATTATAGCAACTTGTTTTTCTATAGAATATGGAGAGAACTGTGGTTGTTTTAATATCTCCACGTTTCTTGCTCCTTTATCCAACACTGATTTGGTTGCAGCATCAAGATCACCACCAAACTTTGAGAACGCTTCAAGCTCACGATACAAAGCCTGGTCAAGCTTTAATGTACCGGCAACTTTTTTCATTGATTTTATCTGCGCATTACCCCCTACGCGGCTAACAGAAATACCTACGTTAATGGCAGGACGAATACCTGCGTTAAACAGGTTACCTTCCAAAAATATCTGTCCGTCAGTGATAGAAATTACATTTGTAGGAATATATGCAGATACGTCACCAGCCTGTGTTTCAATGATTGGTAAAGCAGTTAATGAGCCGCCGCCTTTTACAAGATGCCTGATATTTTCAGGAAGATCATTCATCTTTTGCGCTATCTCATCTTTAGTAATGATCTTTGCAGATCTTTCTAATAAACGACTGTGCAAATAGAATACATCACCGGGGTATGCTTCACGTCCCGGAGGTCTTCTTAATAAAAGAGAAACCTCACGATATGCTACTGCCTGTTTGCTGAGATCATCGTAAATAATTAATGCGGACCTGCCGGTATCTCTAAAAAATTCGCCAATAGCAGCGCCGGCAAAAGGAGCATAGAACTGTTGTGGTGCCGGATCAGATGCAGAAGCTGCAACTATGGTAGTATATTCCATTGCATCATTATCCTGTAAGGTTTTCATTACCTGTGCAATAGTAGATGCCTTTTGCCCGATAGCTACATAAATACAATAAACAGGTTTACCTGCTTTATAAAATTCTTTTTGATTGATAATAGTATCAACACAAATAGCGCTCTTGCCTGTTTGTCGGTCTCCAATTACTAACTCTCTTTGTCCGCGGCCGATGGGTATCATTGCATCAATTGCCTTGATACCTGTTTGCAAAGGTTCCTTAACCGGCTCACGAAAAATTACTCCAGGTGCTTTGCGCTCTAACGGCATTTCATATAGTTCTCCTGTAATAGGACCTTTACCATCTATTGGCTCACCCAGAGTGTTTATTACCCGTCCGGCTAACCCATCACCTACTTTTATTGAAGCAATTTTACCGGTACGACGAACTGTAGCGCCTTCCTTTATATCGCCCTGGTCTCCCATCAAAACCACACCTACGTTGTCTTCTTCAAGGTTTAATGCAATTGCTTTTACACCATTTTCAAACTCCACTAATTCACCGGAGCTAACGTTATTTAAACCATATACTCTGGCTATACCATCACCAACCTGCAGCACTGTTCCCACCTCTTCCAGATTAGCTTCTACGTTAAAATTGCTCAGTTGCTGACGAAGTATCGCCGATATTTCATCAGGTTTAATATCCACCATATAAAGTATTTATTTTTCGAGGTGCAAAGGTAGGTGTTGACTGTTGGAATGCAAAAAAATTGGAATGTTTTCCTTACACACAATGAGAATAAAATTACTGCGTTTTATACCTGAAAAATCAAAATCCAAATCCTGAAAAAGTATTCTAAAGGAATACTATTAATGAAAAGCTACATGAAAAAAATTGCTACCATCCTAACAGGGAAATTTGCTTTATTATTCTTACTAACCAAAAAATAAAAACCCGGTGCTGTTGCCCGGGTTTTTATTAAATGATTTTTTAAATTTTATCTGAGCTTTTGAATATAGTCGTTGTTCATAAATTGTTTCTGTACTTCTTTCAAATCTCTGCGGATGCTGGCATCTGCTAACTTTCCCTCCATCTCTAAAACAAATCCGCCAACAAGGTTTTCATTAACTGATGTTTCTAATTCAATATTTTTTATTCCTTCCGAAGCTTTTATCTTATTAATAAAATCGTTCTTCATCCCGTCACTCAATTCAACTGCCGTAGTAAGCTTAACTTTATGAATTCCTTTTACTACGTTGTATTGCTCAATAAAAGCTGATATAATTTCAGGAAGGTTAGATTCTCTTCCTTTGCCGCCAAGTAATTTAATGAATGAAGAAGTTAATATACTTATCCTCCCGGCAGTTACAGATTCAATGATCTGATTTTTTTTATCTTCTTTAATGATGGGGCTTTTAAGAACATTAGCAAACTCACGACTGGATTTGCAAATGTCATCCAGCAACTTCATATCATTAAATACCTTTTCCAGTTGATCTTTCTCCTGTGCAATATCAAGTAAGCTTTTTGCGTATCGAATTGCTAAACGTGGGTTTTGCATAATGTGCAAATTAGCTGATGTGCTTATGTGCAGATGAATAAACTCCTTAATCTGCACATTTGCATATCTGCATATTTTCTAATTAAGTTTTACATTTTCAGCCAACTGCTTGATATACTTTTCCTGCTCCTGCCTGTTGCTTAATTCTCTGCGTAATATCTTCTCACTTACTTCTACCACTAAAGTGCCAACCTGGTTTTTAAGATCAGTTAGAGCAGCCATTTTTTGCTGATTAATTACCGATTGTGCATCTGCAATAATTTTATTAGTCTCAACTTTTGCCTGCTCCTTTGCTTCGTTAATAATTTTGTCTTTTGTTTCTTTTGCTTCTTTAAGCATTTGCACTCTTTCTTCACGGGCTTTTACAAGCAATGCCTCATTCTCGCTTTTCATTTGAGACATTTCAAGCTTTATTTTTTCTGCTGTTGCAAGCGAATCAGCAATGCCTTTTTCACGCTGGTTCATTGAATTTAGAATCGGCTTCCATGCAAATTTTTTAAGAATAAAAAACACAATAAGAAAAGCGAGCAGCGTCCAGATGATTAATCCAAAAGCCGGTGTAAGTAACTGCATTTTAAAACCCTCCATCTCCCTAAAGGGAGCTTTTTAAATTATCAATATTGTTGAATAATGTTATCATGTATCCCGAGTTTTCGGGACAACGCCAATGAAGTCTAATAATAGCATTGAAGCCGACTACCAAAAAATTATATATAATTAAAAGAACTTACCAAAGTCCCCTTTAGGCCTGCCCGACTAATCGTTCAGGCGGGGATTTAGGGTAAAAATACTACACTTCTCCGCCCTGTGCTTTGAGTGCAGTAACCTTTCGACAAGCTTAGGTGGGCTCTACACAAACATTGCCAGGATACCTACGATAACCGCAAAAAGGGCAACCCCTTCAACCAATGCGGCAGTAAGGATCATGTTGGCCCGAATGTCGTTGGATGCTTCCGGCTGACGTGCAATGGCTTCCAAAGCGCCTTTACCGATTTGCCCGATACCAATACCAGCGCCTACTGCGCCAAGCCCGGCACCAATAGCACCACCTACATTTGCCCAAGGTGTTGTGCTTAAAAAAACATTCAATAAATCCATGATACTTGTTTTATATAATTAAAAATAAACACTAAACAATTACTGCATCATCATGTGCATCCACATCATTCATGACTTCCCTCAAAAGTCTGACCAATAAATACTGCTGTAAGAATTGTAAAGATATAAGCCTGTAAAAATGCAATCAATATTTCAATCAGATAAATAAATATTACAAAACCAACTGATAGCGGCGAAAAGCCCCACCCAATATAAGTATTTAATGCTCCGAAAATAAATATAAGTGAGATCAAAGAGATGATTATAATATGCCCTGCTATCATATTTGCAAAAAGCCGTATCATTAATGCAAAAGGCTTGGTGAACACGCCCAGTATCTCCACCGGAATTAAAATAAATTTTACAGCAAATGGAACACCAGGGGGCCAGATAATATGCATCCAATAATGCTTGTTAGTGCTAAACATAATAACAATAAAAGAGATAATTGCTAACACTAAAGTAAAAGCAATGTTGCCTGTAACATTTGCTGAGCCTGGTATTAAACCAACAAGATTATTTATTAAAATGAAAAAGAATAGGGTAAGAAGGTAAGGAAAATACTTTTTGTATTTATGCCCAAGGTTAGGCTTTGCAACTTCATCACGTACAAAAGTGATAATGGGCTCAATTAAATTTTGTACTCCTTTAGGCGCTGTTGTTACTCCCTGACCGCTTCTGTATTTCTTTGCCATATACACCATTACCCACACTAATAAAGTAAGTGCCAACAACATTTGAACAACATTACGTGTAAGTGAAATATCGTACACTTTTATACTGTTATCAATTTCACCTTTATCATTTACCGCAACAATTTGCCCTGCTGTATATTTCTTTGGATCGGGTTTTTGTTCTGCAATTTTTTCATCGGTTAAGAGTTCGTAGCCTTTATAATTTTGTTCTCCATGTTCAAATTTTGATGACATGAATACATCAAAACCTTTTTGAGGAGAATATAAAATAACGGGAAGCGGAATGGTTGCATGATGCTGTTTGCCTTCGCTGTCTTTGTAGGATAAAAAGTGAAATTCGTGAGCATCTAAAACGTGACCGAAAATAACTTCATTGGCATCAAAAGCTTTTTTTTCTGTCTTTTCATTTTCAGCCTTTATCTCATGCTTTTCCTGGGCTATAGACGTATTAAAAAAAAGCACTGAAAATAAGCTGAAAACGGCTACCAATATAGATTTTATGCTCTTTGCCATCATACCCAATCCT
>JADGPX010000140.1 GCA_017882215.1 Chitinophagaceae bacterium
GACCTTTTGCAGATGCTTCAGTTTTCATATGCACACAGAGAGGGCGAAGAATTGGTGCTTGAATAAGTATTAATTACTCAGCGTTTGCAACACACCTATCCGGTGTAGTACCAATGCTATCTGCTTTATACCAATTTATTTTAAGTTCTAAATGATTTCAATGCATAATTTCCTTAATAATAATTCAAAAGTTTTTACCATACTATATTACTTCTTTAAATCATAGTTTCGTTAATGATTTTTGTGATGTAATTTAAAATACACAAATGAAAAATCTTTTGCAAAAGGTTGAATTAAATACGGGGCATGAACAATTAAAAGATTTTTTAGATAATGCTTCTGTAAGTATTCATTGGGTAGATGAAAATGGAATTATAGTTTACGCAAATAAAGCAGAACTCGATTTGCTGGGTTATACTGCCGAAGAATATATTGGTCATAAAATATCTGAGTTTCATGCTGACCAGCCGGCTAGTAAAATTATTTTTTCCAAATTAATGAACCATGAGCAATTAAATAATCATGAAGCAAGATTGCGCTGTAAAGATGGTTCGATAAGGGAAGTATTAATCAATTTCGATGTATGCTGGCAGGAAGATAAATTTGTTCACACCTGCTGTTTTACACGGGATATAACAAGCCGAAAAAAAGTAGAAAAACTTCTTCGGTTTTTAAACAAAGCCAGTAAAGAGTTAACAGCCACTCTTGATACACAGGAAGCGCTGGATCGAATAGCAAAATTTATTGTACCGGATTATGCAGATTGGTTTACTATAGATATTTTAAAAGATGATAAAGCAGAACTGGTAAAATTAGCTCATGCCGATCCAAATAAAATTGGATGGGCAAAAATGTATAGAGAAAAAAATCCTGTTGATTTAAATGATGAAACCTTTGGGTCAATTGGTTATGTGGTAAGAACAAAAGAAGCTGTATTGGTTTCAGGCATCGCGGATGATATGATCGAGGCTTCGGCAAAAGATGCCGGGCATCTTGAAATACTGCGAAATCTTTCATTGAAATGTGCAATGATTGTTCCTATGCTTAATAAAGGAAATGTTATTGGAGTTGTTTGCTTTCTCTCATGTACTTCTAATAAGTATGATGAAAATGACCTGAGTTTTGCCCGTGATTTTTCTAACCGCATAGCACTTACATTAGAGAATAGCAGGCTATATGAAGAAGCTAAAAAAGATATAGAGCGCAGAATAGAACTTGACAGGATTAAAGATGAATTTTTAAGCATGGCAAGCCATGAATTAAAAACGCCGGTAACAAGTTTAAAGGCTTTTACCCAGGTTTTGCAAATGACTTTTGAAAAAGAAGAAAATCATAAAGCTGCAGACCTGCTTTCTAAAATGAATAAGCAGATAGATAAACTGAACCGTTTAATTGTTGATCTGCTGGATATAACAAAAGTGGATAAAGGCGAACTGATATTTGATGTAGAAGAGTTTGATTTTAATAAACTGGTTGAAGAGATTGCAGAAGAAATGCAGCGAACAACTCAGACACATACTATAAAACAACAATTAGCAAATTCTGAAATTATTAACGGAGACAAAAACCGCATTGGGCAGGTTATAACAAATCTTATTTCAAACGCAATAAAATATTCACCTAATTCATCTAAAATTATTGTTCAATCTTCTGTTGATAAAGATCATGTAAAGCTTTGTGTAAAAGATTTTGGTATAGGTATTCCTTCAGATGATCAATCAAAAATATTCAACCGGTTTTACAGGGTTCATGGTAAAAATAAACACAGCACTTTTCCGGGGCTTGGGCTTGGATTATATATTTCATCCCGGATAATAAAAAAGCATTCTGGTATTATTGAGTTTGATAGTGTGGAAGAACAGGGTTCCACCTTTTGCTTTACATTGCCAAAAAAACAATCAACAGAAAATAAATAACATGCATAGAATATTAGTTGTTGATGATGACCAAAGCATTCTTGATTCTATGGAAATTGCTTTAAACCTGCAAGGCTATGACGTGGAAACTACACCAAAGGAGAAGAAACTTTTTCAAAAATAGAATCTTTTAAACCTGATCTTATTTTCATGGATGTTTATCTCTCCGGTATGGATGGCAGAAAAATTTGCAAACAAATTAAGGAAGATGATAAAACCAAATATATCCCGGTAATTATATTCTCTGCCAATAAATCTATGAAAGAAGTTTTTACAGAATCAGGCGCCAATGATTTTATAGGCAAACCATTTAATATGGATGAGCTATATGAGAAAGTAAAAAATCAAACTTCCCATATCTTATATTAGTCACCCCCTCATAAATTTCTTAAAACTTAACTGTGTTTTCCTTTACTGTAGAACCTGCCATGTTCTGAACTTTTACATTGTTCTCCTTTTGGTTATCAGTATTATCATTATAAGATAATTCTAAATAGCCAAGTAAAGGAATTGCTATAGCAATAACAATCACCATTAAGGCATACATAGTGCGTTTAAAGTTAACCCACAAACTGCTTTCGGTTTTAATTAATTGAGCTTTCATTGTTTTTATTTTAATTGGTTATTATTTGATAATGCAAATATACTGGCTTTACTATGTTCTATGCAATACATAGTACATTGAATGGCATAATAGCTTTTTAAATAACATTAACGGCGCATTTGGGACAAGGAGGCTAAAATGCAGTAATGACAAGTGTTTTAGCTGATTTGTCCTACATAAAGCAGTTGATTAAACCCATTGATGTATTTATGATGAATGGTAAATGAGAAAGAAAAAAAACAGATAAATGAAGACTTTTCGCCAATGCTTGGTGTCCGCACCAACCATAAACCGAAATCAATAAGCATTCAATCTATATTTGTATAAAAACAAACTAACATTAATAATACTGCCACCATATTACTTAATCCGATTGAATATTTAAAAGGCGTTGGTCCGCAAAGGGCTGATCTTTTAAAAAAGGAGCTTGGCATTTTTACATTTAAAGATCTTTTAGAACTGTTTCCCTACAGGCATATTGATAAAACACAGGTCACGAAAATTATTGATATTACTGAAGCAACTGAATATGTGCAGGTAAAAGGTAAGCTTACCCAATTTGATATTGTTGGCGAAAAAAGAGGAAGGCGCTTGGTTGCTTACCTGCAGGATGATACAGGAGAATTAGAGTTGGTTTGGTTCCAGGGAATAAACTGGATACAAAAAACATTAAATGTTGGTACCCAATACCTGGTTTTTGGAAGGGCAGGTTTTTTTATGAATAATCCGCAAATAACCCATCCTGAAATGGAAGTTGTAACCGCAGAAACATCCGGAGCCAAAAGTTTTTTAGAACCTATTTATCCAAGCACAGAAAAATTAAGAGCAAGAAGCTTAAGCGGAAGACAAATTGGTAAACTAACATTTAATCTTTTCACTGTATTAAATGAGAAAGAATTACAGGAGAATTTGCCGCAGCCAATACTTGATAAATACAAATTTATTTCCAGGTACAAAGCTTTTAAGCAAATACATTTTCCGGCAAACGCTGATGAATACAGGGTTGCAGTAAAAAGATTAAAGTTTGAGGAATTGTTTTTATCGCAGTTGAGATTAGGCATGTTGCGTTTGGAAAGACATAGGTTTTCCAGGGGGCTGGTGTTTGATAAAGTAGGAGAATTATTCAACAGTTTTTATAATAATTATTTACCATTTCAATTAACCGGTGCACAAAAAAGAGTTTTAAAAGAGATAAGAAAAGATACAGGCAGCGGCAGGCAAATGAACCGCCTCTTACAGGGGGATGTAGGAAGCGGAAAAACTATGGTGGCTTTGTTAACCATGCTTATCGCGGCTGATAATAATTTTCAAAGTTGTTTAATGGCGCCAACAGAAATTTTAGCGCAACAGCATTATAATAGCATTACAAAGCTATTGAAAGATATGGCTGTTACTGTTAAATTACATACAGGCTCATCTTCTGCTAAAGAAAGAAAAGAGGTTTTACAAATGTGTGAAAATGGGGAAGTGCATATTTTAATTGGTACACATGCTGTTATTGAAAATACAGTTCAGTTTAAAAGTTTAGGATTGGCAATTGTAGATGAGCAGCACAGGTTTGGGGTTGAGCAGCGGGCAAAGCTTTGGAAAAAGAATGAGATACATCCGCATATTTTAGTAATGACAGCAACACCAATTCCCCGAACACTTGCCCTTACAGCTTATGGCGATCTTGATTACAGCATTATGGATGAAATGCCTCCGGGCAGGCATCCAATTACCACAGTTCATCGTTATGAATATACGAGGCCACAGGTTATGGATTTTATAAAAGATGAAATAAAAAAGGGAAGACAGGCATATATTATTTATCCTTTGATAGAAGAATCTGCGAAAATGGATTTTGAAAATTTAATGAAAGGATATGAAGAAGTAAAAGCATTTTTTCCTGAACCTGCCTATTGGATAAGCATGCTGCATGGCAGGCAGAAGGCTGCACAGAAGGAAATAAACATGCAGCGTTTTGTAAAAGGTGAAACACAAATAATGGTTTCAACAACTGTAATAGAAGTAGGGGTGGATGTGCCTAATGCTTCTGTAATGGTAATTGAAAGCGCTGAAAAATTCGGGTTGCCACAATTGCACCAGTTAAGAGGCAGGGTAGGGCGGGGAAGTGAAAAAAGCTTTTGCATATTATTAACCTCCACTAAAATATCCAGCGAAGCAAGGCAACGGTTAAAGATAATGTGCGATACAAATGATGGTTTTAAAATAGCAGAAAAAGATCTGGAAATACGTGGGCCTGGTGATATTGAGGGTACAAAGCAAAGCGGGGTACTTGATTTTAAACTGGCCAATATTGTTAATGATAAAGCGTTATTGGAAGAAGCTAAGGATATTGCAGAGAAAATAATTGAGAACGATCCGGAGTTAAGTTCGCCGGAAAATTCCCGGTTAAAGAATTTTCTTCAATTGCAGAAAGGTAAAACCATGTGGAGCAAAATTTCGTGAATGTTAAGGAGGTATTAAATTGAATGATGCACCCAGCGTTTTAAAAACTTCTGTAATCTTAGTTTCGTAAATTTAGCATCTGGTTTAGCTTAATTCCGGTTCAGCTCCTCTTGCTAATATTTTGTTTTTAAAATTTGTACATTGATAAAAAATAATTTCTCTTGAAATTTTTTAAAATATTTTCTTTTCTTCTTGTATTAGCAATTTTATTTGTTACCGGCAATGCTTTTTCTCAAACTGAATTTATTGAGAACAAAGGGCAATGGGATAAACAGGTTAAGTTTATGACCAATGCCGGAAACGGCGCTTTCTTTCTGCATGACCGGGGGTTTACAGTTTCACAACACGATCCGAAAGATTTGGAACGATTTATAAATAAAATGCATGGTCATAATCAAGGATCACAACCTGCAGCTCGTGAACAAACGATATTACATTCGCATGCATATACTGTGCAATTTGTAGGCGCCAACGGGCAAGCTGAAATCATTCCCGATAAAGCTTTGCCTTCTGTAAATAATTATTTTATTGGTAACGATAAGAGCAAATGGGCAAGTGATTGTAAAATTTATGGCGGAGTAACATACAAAAATGTTTATCCCAATATAGATGTGAGATATTATTCAGATGCAGGTGCAAGATTAAAATATGACTTCATAATTCACCCTGGCGGAGATATTAATAAAATTGCATTAAAATATAAAGGCGCTGATAATTTGCAAATAAAAAATAAAGAGCTTGTTATTAAAACATCCGTAGGAGAAAATAAAGAATTATATCCATACACCTACCAGGTAATTAATAACCAGCGCAAGGAACTTGAAACTAAGTATGTAATTGAACATGTAAAAGGAGATGGAGATATTGTAAGGTTTAAAGTAAGGGATTATACACCCGGCAGTACACTTATTATTGATCCTACCTTGGTATTTTTTACATATACAGGAAGCACTGCAGATAACTGGGGATTTACAGCTACGTATGGACCTGACGGAAGTTTTTTTTCGGGAGGAATTGTATTTGGTAATGGCTATCCCGTTTCTACCGGCGCTTATCAAACAAATTTTAAAGGGAATTATGATATAGGAATAATCAAACTTACACCAGATGGTAAAAATAGGGTATATGCAACTTATATTGGTGGGAGTGCGGAGGATCAGCCATATAGTCTTATTGCAGATCCGCAGGGAAATTTAATAATTAGTGGAAGTACAAAATCATCAGATTATCCAACCACTGTGCCGTCATTTGGTAGCGGAGGCGGATGGGACATTATAGTAACCAAATTAAATGCGGCAGGTAATGGCTTAATAGGGTCAATGAAAATTGGTGGCACAGGAGACGATGGTGTTAATATAAAATATAAAGATGATCCTGGAGGTACGGGTACTGAGTCACTTAATAGAAATTATGGTGATGATGCCAGAAGCGAAGTAATAATTGATGATGCAGGAAACATTTATGTTGCCTCCTGCACAAGATCAATAGGCACACCGTTAACAAGATTTCCTACAACTTCCGGAGTATTTCAATCTAACCCCGGTGGAAATCAGGATGCAGTTATTTTAAAATTGAATTCAAATTGTAACTCAGTTATATGGAGCAGCTTTTTAGGTGGTTCCGGCGATGATGCTGCTTATGTTCTTGCTTTAGGAAATAATAATAATTTATATGTTGCCGGTGGAACGGGAAGTACTGATCTCCCCGAAATTTCTGCATCAGGAGTAATAAACTCTTCGGGGCCAACCACAACGGGTGATCCATGTGATGGCTTTGTTGTTGAAATATCTAATGATGGATCCAATGTAATTAAGGGCACATATATAGGTACCGGTGCAGCTGATCAGATTTATGGAATAGACACTGATAAAAGCGGCAATGTTTATGTAATGGGAACAACTGAAGGAACATGGACTGTATTCAATGCTAGCATATTCGGTCCTGCAAATTCAAAACAATTTATTTCTAAATTAAAGCCAGATTTGAGTGCATATATTTATTCTACAACATTTGGTTCAGGCTCTCTTTATCCAAATATTTCTCCAACTGCTTTTCTTGTAGACAGATGCGAAAATGTTTATGTATCGGGATGGGGAGGTAAAGCTGATTATAAATTAGGATATAATAATTCAACTACCAAAGGCTTACCGGTAACTTCTGATGCAATCAAACCTGTTACAGATGCTTCCGGCAGCGACTTCTATTTTATTGTTATAAAAAAAGATGCTACAGCATTATTATATGGTACTTTTTTTGGAGAAGATAACCCATTAACTAATGATAACCCGAGTAATTTTGGAGATCATGTGGACGGTGGTACAAGCCGCTTTGATAAGAATGGTGTAATATACCAGGCTATGTGTGCAAATTGTGGTAAAGGGTTAACTTTTATTGGAACTCCCGGAAGCTGGTCGCCCAATAATCCTTCTTCAACACAAAGTGGTTGTAATCTGGGAATGCTTAAAATTAAAATGAACTTTGCCGGAGTAGAAGCAGGCCCGCAAGCATCTATCAATGGTGTAGTAAATGATACTTCAGGCTGTATATCGCTAAAGGTAGATTTTAAAGATACTGTTCAAAATGCAAAGAGCTATATCTGGGATTTTGGAGATGGGTCTCCGAGAGATACAACTACAGCATTTAATATCTCTCACACTTATAATACGGCAGGCACTTTTCTTGTTATGCTAATAGCAATTGATAGTACAACATGCAATATTGCAGATACTGCATATTTAAAAATACGTGCCGGAAATAATAAAGCCACATTAGATTTTATTCCTAATAAAACCGGGCTTTGTACTGAT
>JADGPX010000141.1 GCA_017882215.1 Chitinophagaceae bacterium
TGCCTGTTATGTTTGGAGAATTCCAGGTAGTACCCTGCGGTACATTATCTTTTAGAAAAATATATTCTACATCTGCAGGATTGCCCGTGCTATCAAATCCAAAAAAGGCTTTTGTATTGAAATTTTCATAATAAAGTCCGCTGGATTTTCTATAATATAATTCGCTTGGGCCAATTGATGGAATACTATCATAAGTAAAAATATTATAAACAGAACCACTAATGGATTTTGTTCCTGATGTAGCGGTGATTTTAAAAGAATCTGTAGGATTATTTATATTCCCCAAATCCCAATAAGAACCTGTAGTTGTAGGAAAATAATCTGTTATTACTGTGCCTGTTGCGAATGGTATAGAAAAATTACATACACTGCTGCCAAAGGTTACTATAAAATTTTGAATACCTGCATTTGTGGGCGTTCCCGTACCGTTTAAAATTACATTTTGAACTCCTGTTGCTGTAAAAGTTCCCGTCTTTGAAAAACTAACTCCATTAACGGTATTGGTTGATATGGTATAAGTACCGGGTGTTGTAACCGTAACCTGTACCTGCACTGTGTTTGTAGAAGTAAGTGATACTCCCTGCGTAAAAGTTCCGCCGGTAGTAACAGGAGTACAAACTCCTACGGATGCTCCTAATGTTCCGAAAGCAGTTCCTGTTCCACCGCCGCCGGTTCCATTGCCAATTAAATTTATTCTTGAGGTAAACTTACCAAGAGTAAGTGGCTTGATTGCACCTGTTGAATCTTCTGATGCACCCGCAAAGATTCCTGTTATATTATTATTGCCTATGGCGGTAATGGTTACGATAAATTCACCTATTAATTGATCAGCCTGGTAAATAGTTTTTGACTGTGTATAATATTGAAAATCGCTTTGGAAAAGAGATGCTTTATAGGTGCCTACAGTAAAACTATCGGTTGCATATAAATGTAAAAGAAAATTCTGCTGACCATCTGCTGATTTACCGATCAGGTTTAAAGTTTTTGTTGTTCCTGTAGTTTCAATATAAGCAGTATCAATATTGCCTGCATATAATTTGGTGTCATCATTAAACTGCCAGGTACCTGCAGGTGTTACTATTACCTCTAAACTGTATTCTTTTTGGCAGGAAACAAATAATGTTGTCAGCAATATTATTAAGGAATAAATTTTTAGAGTTTTCATTGATACGTTTTTAATAATTCAATTTATGACACCTGTACTTCGTCATTTACAATGGCGCCGGTTTCAACTGTATGATGATTTGTATTGCTTTTTCGCTGCCCGAAAAACCGTTTTTGAAATAATAAAATTGCAATTACCCCACAGGATATTGACGCATCTGCCAAATTAAATATAGGCCTGAAAAATTCAAACTCTTCCCCACCCCATACAGGTACCCACGAAGGAAAATGCGCATTTCTTATTATCGGGAAATACAGCATGTCAACTACTTTACCATGAAAAAAACCTGCATAGCCATGAGCAGGAAAAATTTTAGCAACATTATATATCACCGGGTTACTTTCTTCAAAAATAATTCCATAAAACATGCTGTCTATTAAATTGCCAAGAGCGCCTGCAAAAATCAATGCAGCACAAATTATAAAGCCCGGATGATATTTTTTCTGAACTATTTTCTGTAAATAAAATATACCAAAAATTACAGCCGCCAGCCTGAATAATGTAAGGATCATTTTGCCCCAATCACCACCAAACTTCCATCCGTATGCCATGCCTTCGTTCTCAATAAAATATAACCGGAACCAGTTACCGATAGCAGGATGTGATTCACCGGCATGATAATGTGTTTTTACAAAGATCTTTAAAGCCTGGTCTGCAAGCACTACCAAAAAAATAATCAAAAAAACATTTCTTCCTTTCACATTACGATATTAAGCTGTAAATATAACAAAAATGGTTAATCGTGAATTGTCAATAGTGAATAGGAGTCCGTTTAAAACGTTAATTTTTTGTTGATGAATTAATCATCGCGGTTAACATTTTAAAGCATCTCACTATTTCTTCACCCAATAAGTTTAAAGGAATATTTTTTAAGTAATTAAGTTCATGAGCAATATCAATTGCAGCATCTATTTCAACAACAGAACCTCGTGAAACCTCAAAATATCTTTTTCTTTCAACTTCCGATTTTCCTGAAGCGCCTTCTGCAATATTAAGATGTACAGATAAAGCTGCTCTTCTGATCTGGGATATCATTCCGAATTTTTCATCTGCAGGTAATTGTTTACTTAATTTATAACATTCCAAAACAAATGATTTTGAAACCTTGTATAAATCTAATTTTTGATGATTAAGTTTTAAAAATATATTTAATGATTTAGATGACAAATTTTGATTCACCATTGACGATTGACCATTCACGATTCACTATTGTCATTCTTCAAAATAAATTCTTTTAACTCTTTGCGAAACACCGGTCATTATTTCGTAAGAAATAGTGTTACACCATTTTGCCAATTGCTGTATGGGTAAATGCTCACCAAATACTATTACCTTATCACCTTCTTTACAATTAATGCCGGTAACATCAAGCATTGTCATATCCATACAAACATTTCCAACAACCGGAACCAATTTATTTTGAACAAGCATTTTTCCTACCCCATTACTCAATGCCCGTGGATAGCCATCAGCATAGCCAATACGAACAGTAGCAATAATGGAATCTTTTTCCAAAATTGCATCGCATCCATATCCTACGCTTTCTCCTGCTCTTACATTTTTTACCTGGGCAACAGTTGTTGTAAGTGTGGATACATTTTTTAACTTCTTTTGTATTGCAGCATTGCCATCAATTCCATACAAACCTATTCCCAAACGAACCATATCCATTTGCAGATCGGGATGCCTGCTGATAGCTGAAGTATTGGCAATATGCCTGAGGAAATTATAGCTTACAGCATTTTGAAACTCTTCACAACATTGCAAAAAGATAGCTGCCTGCTTATTGGTAAATTCATCATGGCTTTTATCGTCGCTTGCTGCCAAATGAGAAAAAACCGATTGCACCTTTATTTTATTATTGTTTTTAAAATGCTCTGTAAGAATACTTATATCATTTTGTTCAAATCCCAGCCTGTGCATTCCTGTATCCAGCTTAATATGCACAGGAAAATATTGTATGCCCAATGAATGCAAATATTTTTCAAGAGAAAATAAAATGGAGAAAGAAAATATTTCAGGCTCAAGATTATATTGTAACAATGTATTAAAAGTATTTTCTTCAGGATTCATCACCATTATGGGAAGTGCAATGCCGGCTTTTCTAAGTTCCACACCTTCATCAGCATACGCAACCGACAGGTAATCAACATTATTAAACTGGAGCAGGTTTGCTATCTCATAGCTTCCGCTGCCATAACTAAAAGCCTTTACCATAGCCATTATTTTAACTGACGGCTTTAATAAACTTTGATATTGCTTAAGGTTATGAGCAATTGAATTAAGATTGATTGATAAAATTGTTTGATGAACTTTTTGTTCAAGCAATTGATCTATCTGTTCAAACTCAAAAACCCTTGCTCCTTTTAAAAGAATAGTTTCATCTTTAAAATGCAGCGAATGAAAATGTGTTTTAAATTCATCAACAGAAACAAAAAAATGCTTTTCTGTAAGAAAAGAAAATTGCTGTTGCTGCAAATTTATTTGAGGCCCAATGGCTATTAATCTTTCTATTCTTTTTTGTTTTAAAAGGGATGCCACTTCACCATACAATTCATGTTCTGCCTTACCACTTTGCAAAATATCAGAAAGAATAACAGTTTGTTTTTGATGTTGTTTTTGCTGATGTAAAAAGTCAAGTGCAATTTTTAATGAGTTGATATCTGCGCTATAACTGTCATTGATGATGGAACAATTATTTATACCGTGTTTTAACTCAAGCCGCATTTCCACTGAATGTAATTGCAACATGCGCTCAGCAATAATTTCATTTGCAATTTTCATTTGCAATAACACACACCAGCATGTTATTGCATTTTCTATCGAGGCATCATCTGTAAATGGAATTCTTATCTGAATTTCTTTTTCTCCGACAGGAGTTCCTGGAACAAAATATTTTCCTCTTATGGTTGATAAATTATTTTCCTTTTCAATAGAAACAATTTGCAATGAAGCTAAATTGTTCCTGCTCCATGTAAATAATTGCAACTTCGGGGTTTCTCTTTTTAAAATATTTACTCCCTCATTCAATTCATTATCATCAGCACAAAAAATTAAAGAAGAAGAATGCTCAAACAATTTAAGTTTCTCTTTTATTTTTTGCTTTTTATCTTCAAATCCCTCACTATGTGCTTCGCCGATATTGGTAAAAATCCCAATCGTTGGCTGGATCATCTTTTCAATCTTATCCATTTCACCTGGCTGAGAAATACCGGCTTCAAAAATTGCCAGGGTATACTGTTGATCTATCTGCAAAACACTTAATGGCACACCAATCTGTGAGTTATAACTTTTGGGGCTTCGTATTATATTAAAATCTTTTTGCAATAATTGATAAAGCCACTCCTTTACAATTGTTTTACCATTGCTGCCGGTGATCCCTGTCACAGGTAATGTAAATGTGTTGCGATGATGAATTGCTAATAAATGCAAAGCATGCAATACATTCTCAACTAAAATGAAAGTTGCATCAGGGTATGGAGAAAGATCGAATTCTTTATCATCAATTACAAAACTATGTACCTCTTTTTCATACAGGCTTTTAATAAATGCCGACCCCTTTCGATGGCTGCTGTTTACTGCAAAAAAAATTGTGCTCTGCGGAAAAAGGAGTTTACGACTGTCCAATAAAAGATGTGCAGGCTGTGTTTCAGAATTTTGCTGAATAATTTTTCCCTGCCCGTTAGTCAGGCGGGCATTGGTTATTTCAGCAATGCTTTCAATCGTATAGTTAATTGCTACATCCAACTTGTAATATTTTATATCTTCGTATCATCTGATGCATCTTCAGGAATATCAATTTTTTTATGATACATAGAAAAGACTATTGAGCCGACAAGGCAGACAATAATTACACTTAGCGATATCCAAATGGGGATATGAATATCGAAATATTCTATCAGCATTTTAGTGCCAATAAAAATCAATACAATGGCAATGCCCTGCTGCAGGTAATCGAATTTACTTACAGCGCCTCTCAGCAAAAAGAATAAAGACCGTAAGCCGAGCACTGCAAAAATGTTTGAAGTGTATATCACCATTTTATTTTGCGTAATGGCAAACACAGCAGGGATGGAATCAAAAGCAAAAACAATATCAGTTGTGGCAAGTAAGATAATTACCACAAAGAGCATTGTAAAATATTTTTTACCACCTATCTGCTTCGTAAATTTTCCCACGGCATCTTCATGTGTAATAGGTAAAAATTTCTGTAACAGCACATACACTTTATTTTTACCGGGATCAAATTCATCATTCTGCTCAACAAAAAACATTTTAATACCTGTAAAAACCAGGAAGGCGCCGAAGATGTATAATATCCACGAAAAATTGGCCACCAAAGCAATACCGATTGTTATAAAAATTATTCTGAAAACAATTGCTCCCAAAATGCCTAACAGCAATACACGGCCATAGTATTCTTTTTTAATTCCAAAAAAACTAAAAATGAGAATGAATACAAAAATATTATCAATGCTTAGGCTCCACTCCATCAGGTAAGCGCTTATGTATTCCACAGCCGTTATTTTCCCTTCTGTGTACCAAACAAAAATACCAAAAGCCAATGCCAAACCTATCCAGAAAGAGGTTTGATAAAATGCTTTTTTAATGGTTATATTTTTTGATCTTTTACTAAATAATCCTAAGTCAAAAATTATAGCGAGTAACAATACTGTTCCGAAAACCAAATAAGATAATTCTGTAGAATCCATTTAAAAAATATTGCGCAAAGATAAGATGTGTAATGTGCAAACCCGCCTGCCGGCTGTCAGGTTTAAAAATATGCAGATGTGTAAATGAATTTTAAATTTAAACACTGTATTTTCTTCTTCTCCAGAATTGATAGATAAAGCCGAAAACAAAAATTAATAAAACAGGTACTACAATATTTACAATTTGCCACTTAGTTCGTTCGTTCTGAATTTTTTTTGGGTCTAATAATCGTAACGTATAATCCTTTGATTTAGCCTCTATAAGTCCTGAATTATTTATAAGATAATCAAGACAATTCTGTAAAAAATCCCTGTTGGCAAACTGGTACTGGTATTGTGTTCCCATGGTATAGGCATTCACTCCCATTGGCAAAGGCTGCCCCTGCGAAACACCATTTAAAACAATATCTCCATCTGATATCACTATCATTTTATTATCTGTTATAGAAGATGTTTGAAAGGGTGTGCCATAGCGTTCAAGGCTATCCATAATATTTAAAGGCAGACGATTTGCGTAAAGAGATTTGAATTTCCCTTCGAGCAGTACTCCTGCGATAACATCTTTCTTTTTAAATTGTTCATCCTGCGGTGCATTGCGGTTCTCCTCGCCGCTTATTAATGCAGGCGTAGCAATGGTTCTGGCGTTTGAAGATGAACTTAATAAAATTGTTTTAGAAAGATCCTGCGTTTTTACTGTATCCATTGAGTTTACAAACCTGCCGGCAACCAATCCCACATTTTTATTAATTACATGGTTTGATTTTGATTCGAACAGCGGGAAATAATTCCAATGCAGAAACTCAAACTGTTTATTTCCGTTTACATCAAAGGGTAAAAAATCGCATTGAAGATCCATCAGCAGGTCAGGATTTATTCTTACGCCATATTTAAAAAGCAGGTCTTCAAGATTCAAATTTCTGTCATAAGCAATTACCTGGTTTTTTAATTGAAGACTGTCCATTTCTGCATTCAGCCTGTCTAAAAACCAAATTACTTTTCCGCCATGCATTACATACTGATCAATTTTTATTTTTTCATCTTCTGTAAAAGTGAGTGTGGGCTTAACGATCATCAATAATTTAAATGTATCAGGAATTACCGGCTCTTTTGAAATATCTATTGTAAATAGATTATAGTTCTTTTTTAAAACATTCTCAACAAGGTCGTAAACATTATCACCGGTCGGTTCGCCATTACCATAAGAATATGCAACCATTGGTTTGTTGTTTTGCGTAAGCTGTTCTATTGCATTGGCAAATTTGTATTCCATCAATGCTTCGGCGCTGTTTAATTCTTCAGGTGTGATCAACATTTTTGTGCCGGGGTATAAATTTACCGGCAAAACCCTTTCTTTATAATGCACAAGGGCTGCGGGAAAAATAAATTGTGTCTGCTCACCAGCTTTTAACTGCACTTTTAAATTTATCGGCTGTACACCCAATGCAACTAATGTATCAGCATAGGATCTGTTGCTGCCTTCCATTTGTTCATCGGGGGAAATAAATCTGTATTGAATATTATTGCGGTTATATTCTTTAAACTCCTGCAATAATTCATCTGTGGATGTGGCAAGCTTTTTAAACCCCGAAGGAAATTCACCTTTTAAAAATATATCTATCCGAACAACATCATCAAGATTGCCCAAAAGTTTTTTTACGGGAGATGAAATGGTAAATCTTTTTTCATTTGTAAGATCAATACGCTTATGAAATTGTGCAGCAAGAAAATTTACCAGCAGCAAAATAATTATCACCGGTATCCATGACCTCACCCCGACCCCTCTCCAAAAGAGAGGGGCAAGATTTTTTACAGCGAGCAATAAAAAGAAAAATGTAATGCTGAAGAAATAAACAATGTCTCTTGTATCTA
>JADGPX010000142.1 GCA_017882215.1 Chitinophagaceae bacterium
TCAAAACTTAGTGCAGTAATTTTTTTCTCCATCATCTTCTCCAAAATTTCCTGCTTCATCGCTGCAAGGTGTATAGGAGAAATAATGAATTGGTTGGGTTTTAAAAGCGGAACTTCATCTTCACCTACCGGCGCACTTTTTACCAAAATATCACATTCAAAAACTTCTTTTTTAGTATGAACAATTTTTGCTCCTGCCTCGCTGTAATCATGATCAGAATAGCTGGCGCCTTCGCCGGCATGGGTTTCCATAACCACACGATGCCCGTTATTGGTTAACACTGATACCGCATCAGGAGACAGCGCAACACGGTTTTCCTGGAAAGAAGTTTCTTTGGGAATACCAATGAATAATTCAGCGCCTTGGGGCTTTATGTCAAGTGTTTCTTCCATCGTTTCATAAGTAAATGATGGAGATACGAAAGGTTTTGATGCAGACATGGTAAATGATTACTTATGAAAATTAAGAATTATAAATGAATTTAATCACGGAAGTTTTACAGTAAGCTTCCTTGTGCTTTTATCAATTGGCTCAATAAACAAATTCACGGTATCAGCAGGCAAAATAGAGATCTTTTCGGGCCATTCAATAAAACATATATCGTCGCTGTAAATGCATTCTTCCACACCTGCGTTAATAGCCTCTTCATTATCTTTTACACGATAAAGATCGATATGAAAAATGGTTTTATTCTTTTCAGTTGTATACTGGTTAATGATAGAAAAAGTAGGGCTGGAAACATTTTCTTTTACACCAAGTTGTTTGCATACAGCCTGGATAAAAGTGGTTTTGCCGGCGCCCAGGTTTCCATGAAAAGCAATAACAGTGTGCTCATGTAAAAATTGAATAAATTCTTTCGCTACACTTTCAATCTCACTCAAACTATAAATTGACTCCATGTTGCAAAGATAAATTCCACTATTAGCAAATGAATATTTTTTTGTGATACTAACTTCACATAAAAGAATATATCATTCATGATAATCCTATAAATCCCATAAATCGTGGTTCAGACAGAAAAAATTGAATGGAAAGTTGAAGGAATGACCTGTTCCAACTGTGCATTAACCATATCAAAATATCTGAAAAAAGAAGGACTGAAAGATGTTTCAGTAAATCTTATTGATGGTGATGTTAGTTTTGAACCGGGTGAGAATGGCAAGCAGGAAAAAATAAAGAAAGGGATTGAAGGGTTAGGATATAAAGTAATTGACGGGCAACCGACAACTGCCAATAGGCAACAGTTTTTAAAGACTCCTCTGCAAAAATTTTGGTTTTGCCTCCCCTTTACTTTGGTATTAATGTTACACATGCTACCAAGGCATCCCGATTTCTTAATGAACCCATGGATACAGTTTGGTTTATGTCTTCCTGTATTTATTGTTGGTATGGAATATTTTGGAACAAGCGCTGTAAAAAGTATTCGCAACGGAATGCCTAACATGAATGTACTTATTGCCCTGGGAGCTACTGCTGCGTTTATTTACAGCCTGATTGCCACGCTGATGAATTTAGGAGCAGAACATTTGTATTATGAATCTGCGACAACAATTATTACACTTGTTTTTTTAGGTTACTGGATGGAAGATGCTTCCATTGCTTCTACACAAAAAGCATTAAAGTCATTATCTGCAGAGCAGAAAGTAATGGCTAATATAATAGCTTTTGATGATGAACACAAAGAACAAATTTTTTCTGTGGAAAATTCACAACTAAGAGTTGGCGATCTTGTCTTAATAAAAACCGGGGAGCATGTGCCAACTGACTGCAAAATTTTATGGGGAGAATGCAGTGTGAATGAATCCATTTTAACCGGTGAAAGTCTGCCATTGGAAAAGCATGCAAAAGATAGTTTGATCGGCGGAAGTATTGTAGAGAATGGCACAGTTAAAGCGCAGGTTACTGCCGTTGGAAAAGAAACTATTCTTTCAAAGATTGTAAATCTTGCTAAACAGGCACAGTCAGAAAAGCCGCCTATTCAGCAACTGGCTGATAAAATAAGCGGCATTTTTGTACCTGCAGTTTTAATAATTGCAGCGCTAACGCTGGTTGCTAATTATTTTTTATTTCATATTCCCTTTGACAGATCACTGATGAGAAGCATTGCAGTACTGGTAATTGCCTGTCCCTGTGCAATGGGGCTTGCTACTCCAGCTGCCATTGCTGTTGGGTTAGGAAGAGCAGCCAAGAATGGTATACTTTTTAAAGATGCAAAGAGTCTTGAATTATTTAAAAATATTCAGCAGATAGTTTTTGATAAAACAGGAACATTGACCACAGGTCAATTTATGATTTCTGATTTTCGATTTGAGATTGTTAATGAAGAATACTTTAAAAGAATATCTTATTCTTTAGAAAAATTTTCAAACCATCCAATTGCAAAAACAATAACAAAGCAATGGAAAACCTGCCTGTCCGGCAGGCAGGCAAAAGATGAAATAAAATGGAAAAAGATTGAGGAGATAAAAGGAATTGGTATCAAAGCAATTGATAATGATGATAATAATTATGCAATAGGTTCGTATAAAATAGCAGAAAATATTTCCAGTGAAAAAGATCACAACATCTATCTCATAAAAAATAATGAATTGCTGGGCTGGATAGATGTAAAAGATGAAATAAGAACGGAAGCAAAGGAGGTTATAAATTATTTTAGATCAAAAGAAATTAAAACATATTTACTAAGCGGCGATAGTAATGCCAAGTGCAGGCAAATTGCCAATGAATTAGGTATTGACGAATTTTATGCAGAGCAAACGCCGGAGCAAAAACTTGAACTAATAAGTAAGTTAAATTCAGTAGCGCCTACGGCAATGATTGGTGATGGAATTAATGATGCAGCAGCGCTTGCAAAAGCTACGATAGGAATTTCTTTAAGCGATGCAACAGAAATTGCCCGGCAAAATTCACAGGTAGTTTTAATGAACAGCGGATTACAAAATTTACCATTGGCATTGGGACTTGGACGACATACTTTTATTACAATAAAACAAAACCTGTTCTGGGCATTTTTTTATAACATTATTGCCATTCCAATTGCCGCTATTGGTTTGCTTACTCCCGGCATAGCTGCACTGGCTATGGGTTTCAGCGATGTAATTCTTGCTGCCAATTCTGTTAGATTAAGATGGAAGAAGGTTATGTAATGTACGATGTACGAAGTATGATGTACAATGTTGATTATATTTGATTATTTAAAAACTACTAAGAATTTATTCATTTATTATAAACTAACTACCCCTCTCCTTCGGAGAGGGGCAAAGCATAAACAAACAATAATAATAAAACTTTCTATGGGGTGAGGTCTGTGAGACTTATCTTTTCCAGATCTTTTCTTGCCGGCGCTGTTAGTACTTTTCCATCCATTGAAAATCTTGATCCATGACAAGGACAATCCCAGGTTTGCTCTGCAGTATTCCATCCCACAATACAATTTATATGTGTGCAGGCAGGGTTAACAGCATGTAATCCTCCATTTTCATCTTTATACAAAGCAATTGTATCGCCTTCATATTTTACAACTTTTGCTTCACCGGGTGCCAGCTCAACCAACTCATGAATTTTTACATTAGTAAATCTGTCCGCGATAAATTTCGCAACCACATCAGCAGCTTCCCTTACAAAATTTTCAAAACCTGCAACAGGTTTTATCCGGTTGGGATCAAATAATTTTTCATACCGGCTTTTACCGTTTGCGATCAGATCAGTAAGCAGCAATGCTGTAACATGGCTGTAAGTCATTCCATTTCCACCAAAGCCTGTTGCAACAAAAATATTATCCGGGGTGCCGGGTAAATGGCCAATATAAGGCAAGCCATCTGTTGATTGAAAATATTGTGATGACCATTTGAAGGATACTTCTTCTACCTTAAAATATTTCATTAGGTAAGCTTCCAGTTTTCTAAAACATTCATTAGTGTTTCCCTCATGAGCAGTTTTATGATCCTCTCCTCCTGCTATTAAATATTTTTTTCCGTCCACTTCCTGGGTACGGTAATAATGATAAGGGTCATACATATCATACGCCAATGCATCAGGATAATTATCATCTTTTAATTTAACTGCCATAACATAACTGCGATACGGCGCACATCTGAAGTGCAAAAGATTTACACCCGGTGGAATATGTGTTGCATAAATTAATTGGCGTGCCTGTATTTTTCCACGATGGCTTTCCATTTCAAGATGATCACCTTTTTCATGTACGCCTGTTATTCTGCAACCCTGTAGTAATACTCCGTCTGCATCTTCAAACGCTTTTGCCAATGCATAAAAATATTTTGCAGGATGAAATTGAGCCTGTCTTTCATAAACAATTGCTTTTATAAAATCAATCGGTAAGGGAATTTTATCTTCATAGTGAATTTCACAACCTGCTTTTTGAGAGGCATGATAAATTTCATCAAGTTCTTTAGTTTGGTTTTTATCCTGTGAATAAAGATATCCCGGTTGTTCACTGTGTTCGCATTCAATATTATATTCTTTGATATTTTTTTTCACAAGATCTAATGCCTCTCTTGCAACAGTTGCCACTAATTGAGCATTATCTTCCCCAAAATCTTTTTCTATCTGCGCATAAGAATTATCCATGAAAGTATTTAAGTGAGCAGTTGTACCACCGGAAGTTCCAAAGCCAATTGTATGTGCTTCGGCAAGAATGCATTTCTTACCTGCCTTTTGCAGTTGCAGCGCTGTGGTAATTCCTGTAATACCACCACCTACAATTATTACATCAAAAACCTCATCTGTCAACGTATGGGTTTGAGGAATGTATTCCGGCATATTATGTTGCCATATGCTTGTTAATGCACCATCTCTTTGCATAAAGTATTTTTAAATAGATGCCATAAAAACTATGCCTTAAATTTATTTACTACAATGATTTTTTAAAATAGTTATTTGTTGATTATTCTGTATTATTAAATGGTGAAGACAATTGATATACTAAAAAAATACTGGGGCTATGATATATTTCGTCCATTGCAGGAAGATATTATTTCTTCTGTATTAGATGGAAAAGATACATTAGCCTTGCTGCCTACAGGTGGCGGAAAATCAATTTGCTTCCAGGTTCCGGCTTTGGTTAAAGAGGGACTCTGTCTTGTTATCAGCCCATTAATTGCTTTGATGAAAGACCAGGTGGAAAGTCTCAAGAAAAAAAATATTCCTGCACTTTCAATTTACTCAGGTATGAGTTTTTTTGAAGTAAAAAGAACTTTAGAAAATGCTGTTCATGGCAATTTTAAATTCTTATATGTTTCTCCGGAAAGATTAGAAACCAATTTATTTCTTGAATACCTGCCGGGTATGCACATTAATTTAATTGCAGTTGATGAAGCACATTGCGTATCGCAATGGGGTTACGATTTTCGACCTCCTTATTTACGGATTGCTGTTTTAAGAGAACATTTACCTGATACGCTAATTCTTGCGCTTACAGCATCTGCAACTAAAGAAGTGCAGGATGATATTTGTGATAAGCTTGCTTTCAAAAATGATCACAAACGATTTCAAAAGTCTTTCGAGAGACCTAATCTTTCTTACAGTGTTTTCAGTCCTTCTTCTAAACAAAATAAATTAATAGAGATATTTAAAAATGTGCAGGGCAGCGGTATTGTGTATTGCAAAAGCAGGAAGCGGACAAAAGAAATTGCAGAGTTGCTGAAGATGAATAACATCAATTCAGATTATTATCATGCAGGATTAACGAATACCGAACGAACAACAAAACAGGAAAGCTGGATAAAAAATGAAACAAGAATAATAGCCTGCACCAATGCGTTTGGAATGGGCATTGATAAAAGCAATGTGAGAACTGTTGTGCATTATGATGTGCCGGATGCACTGGAAAGCTATTACCAGGAAGCAGGACGGGCAGGTAGAGATGAAAAAAAAGCCTATGCCGTTTTGCTTTTTCATCAGAATGAATTAGACGATTTGGAGAAACAATCCGCTATCAGGTATCCACCGTTTGAAGAAGTAAAAAATGTTTACAAAGCGCTGGTAAATTACCTGCAATTACCGTCGGGGAGCGGCGAAGGAATTTATTTTGATTTTGATATAAATGATTTTGTAAAAAAATTTAATCTGAATATTTATACCGTTAACTATTCATTGAAAGTTTTAGAACAGGAAGAATTTATTTCTTACAATGAACAGATATTTTTACCCTCAACGGTTATGTTTACCTGCGATAAAAATCATTTGCAGGAGTTTGAAAAAACTTATCCCGATTTAGAGCCTGTAATTAAAGGTCTGCTTCGCAGTTATGAAGGAATTTTTGACTATCCTTCTTCCATCTATGAAAATCAATTAGCCGGTTTTATAAAGAAAGATGTTGCCGGTTTAAAATCTGATCTTAAAAAATTGCAGCAGTTTGGCGTTATTGAATATCATCCGCAAAAAGATAAACCTCAAATACAATTTTTGCGCAACAGGATAAGCACAGAGGATTTTACTATCAATCAAAATAATTTATCTAAAAGAAAAATTGCTTTTGAAAAAAGATTGCAGGCAATGATTGGTTATGTAAAAACAAAAGCGTGCAGAAGCAAAACGATAGGAAATTATTTTAATGACCTCGCCATAAAACCCTGTGGCATTTGTGATAATTGCATCAACGAAAAAAGTATTGTTGTATCCAAAACCGAGTTTGAAAATATAACTATGATCATTGAGAAGCTAACTGAGAAGGTTCCTGTTCACTCAAATTTATTATTGAAGAATTTAAACACTTTTAAAAAAGAGAAAGTATGGAAAGTGCTTAATTATCTGCAGGCAGAAAATAAGATCAGCATTACCGGGGACGGATTGGTTGGTAAATGGAAAGGTCTGTAAAATAAAAAAGGGACCCAGATAGAAATCTAGTCCCGCTTTAAAATCCAATATCCTATGAAAAACCGAGACAAAGATAATGAGAAAATGCTCTTAAGCAAGAGAATTTAAAAGTTTTTTTAAATTTTTTTGTTTGAGGATCAATAAGATAAGAAGCTATTTCATTTAAAACACGTTTAAAACCAACTGATTCCTTTTTTTCTTGTGGTTCTTCCTCCTAACCCCAGTGAACCTAATAAAGATGATTATGACTTAATCCTTTTATCCGATAGGAATATCCTCAACATTGATTGTGGTTAGAATTTCTTTGGTTAATGATGGGATACTTGCTATTCTATTAGCTTGTCTTTCTAATGTTTTCTCAAATATATTGCGTACAAATCTTCCGTTACCAAAGAATTTATCACGGGTAGCAAAAGCAGAAGTGACAACTTCCTGTACTTTCTTTTCGGCATTATCCGTTAATTTATAATCAAGTTTGCTGCATTGTAATTTATAAATTGCTTCTAATTCATCAGGTGAATAATCTTTAAATTCAATGTATCGATTGAATCTTGATTTAAAACCTGGATTAGTATCAATGAAAGTTTTCATCTCTTGCGTATAACCGGCTAATATTACTATCAGTTTATCCCTATCATCTTCCATCCGTTTAATTAAAGCTGCAACGGCTTCTTTCCCATAACTATCTTGATTTTCTTCTACTAAAGAATATGCCTCATCAATAAATAAAACTCCGTCAATAGCTGAATCAATTGTCTTATTTACTTTAATTGCTGTTTGTCCTAAATATTCTGCTACTAATCCTGAGCGGTCTGTCTCTACTAAATGCCCTTTTTTTAGAATTCCTAAATGCATATAAATTTT
>JADGPX010000143.1 GCA_017882215.1 Chitinophagaceae bacterium
ATTCCAAAAGTTAAACCCTGGGAAAAAGAAACTGAAAAAATAAATAGCATGAATACTAATGAAATAAGTTTTGTTTTCATAAAAATGTATTTAATACGCTGTAAAATTTTCAATATATGTGCCAAAACCAAAATAATAATTATAATCTTTTGTTAACCAATTTATATACGATGTCTTTCCTTCTGTGTATATACTCCTTACCTGCAAAAGCTTACCTTTGCGGTTGATTAAAATTTTAAAAAAAATTACATGAATGCATTTGAAGAGTTAGGATTAAAAGAGGAATTGGTACGTGCGATCGCAGACCTGGGATTTGAGACACCAACCCCCATACAACAAAAAGCAATTCCGATTTTATTATCAGGCACAACCGATTTTGTAGGTCTGGCACAAACAGGAACAGGAAAAACCGCTGCCTTCGGCATGCCCTTGTTACAACTGATAGATGTTAGTCAAAAATATCCGCAGGCATTGATAGTCTGCCCAACAAGGGAATTATGTTTACAGATATGCAATGACCTGCAGGATTATAAAAAATACATGAAAGGCGCTATTGCTGAGCCGGTGTATGGCGGCGCTTCAATTGTGATGCAGATACGGGCTTTGAAAAAAGGAGTGCATATTGTTGTTGCAACTCCGGGCAGATTAATTGATATGATCGAAAGAAAAGCGATTGATCTTGAAAAAGTAAAATATGTTGTTTTAGATGAAGCGGACGAAATGCTTAATATGGGTTTTAGAGATGATATAGATTTTGTTTTGAAAAATACTGTAAGACGTGAAAGTACATGGATGTTCAGCGCCACCATGCTGCCGGAAGTGAAAGCCATTTCTAAAAATTTCATGCGCAATCCGCAGGAAGTTACGGTAGGCAAAAAAAATATAGCCAATGTAAATATCGCTCACCAATATTTTATTACACCGGCACATTCCAGGTATGAAACATTAAAACGCCTGGTTGATTTTAATCCCGGCATGTATGGAATTATTTTTACAAGAACAAAAGCAGATGCCCAGGAAATTACAGAGCGGCTGGTGAAAGAAGATTATGATATTGAAGCATTGCATGGCGACCTTACTCAACAACAGCGGGATAAAGTAATGAGTCGCTTTCGTCAAAAAAATATCCAGTTATTGATTGCAACCGATGTTGCAGCAAGAGGGATAGATGTGGAAGGGATAACGCATATTATCAATTATGAGCTGCCTGATGATATGGAAGTGTACACACACCGCAGCGGACGTACAGCCCGTGCAGGTAAAAGCGGCATATGTATTTCCATTTGCCACAGCAGGGAAGCTTATAAAATAAGGCAGCTCGAAAAAATGACCAATGCACAATTTCATCGCTTAGATATACCAACCGGTAATGACGTGTGCCGTAAACAGTTTTTTCATTTCATGGATAAACTAATGGCAGCAGATACTTCACATGGAGAATATGAAACTTACCTGACTGATCTTCAAAAAAAGTTTGCAGATATAAGTAAAGAAGACGTGCTGAAAAGAGTTGCAGCATTAGAGTTCAATCACTTCTTAAAATATTATAAAAATGCTGAGGACCTGAATGCAAGGAATGATTTCAGAGAAAAAAGGTTCGAAGGAAATAACCGTGATGTTGCAAGAAGAGACAGAGGTTCTTTCAGCAGTGATAATGGCTTTACAAGATTATTTATAAACCTTGGCACCAAAGATGGCTTTTACAAAGCAAGTTTTTTACAATACATTTTAGATGAAAGTGATCTTAAAAAAGATATGCTTGGCAAGATTGATCTGCGTGAAATGAATGCCTGGGTTGAGATAGATAAAAGTGTTGCAGGCAAAATGATAAAAGCAATTGATGGGAAAAAATATCACGGACGTTTGGTTCGTATGAACGAAGCTGATAGCGGGTTTAAAAGACCGACTGATGAAGGCGGTGGAAGAAAAAGAATTCCTTTGAGAGAGAAGAGGTATTAATTAACTTTATAAAATAAGCTATATTATGACTACAACCTTAATCCGAAAAAAACTTATAAGCTATCTTGAAAATGCAGATGAAAAAAAAGTAAAGGCAGTCTATACCATTTTTGAAGATGAGATTAACGAAGAAAATTCGTTTACACTATCTGAAGAACATATAAAGATTTTAGATACTGAAAAGAAAAAGCATTTATCAGGGAAAAGCAAATCTTATACATGGGAAGATGCTAAGAAAATCATTAAAGGTGAAAAGAAAAAATAGATGCATCATCTGATTTTAAAACCTAATGCCATTCAAATGGCAAAGGATGCTTACGATTGGTATGAAGTACAACAAAATGATTTAGGAGAATTATTTTTAGCATCATTAAATGATTGTTTTACAAGAATTAAATTATATCCCAAAGCAAATAGTAAAGTCAAAAAAAATTATCGGCAAGCGAGAATTAAAAAATTTCCTTACGTGGTTGTGTATGAAGTTATTAATACTGATATTGTAGTTTTATCCGTTTTTCATACAAGCAGAAATCCAAAGAATAAATATTAAAATGATTAGATTGAAATAATGGCTTTGTGCAAAACCAAGTCCCGAATCATCGGGATTTAGAGAGGGCTCTACACCAACTCAATCACTGTTATCTCCGCCAATATCCCTACTCTTCCGGGATAACCAATAAAACCAAAACCGCGGTTCACATATAATTTTTGTTTTCCTTCTTCATATAAGCCTGCCCATTGCTTATAAATATATTGAACGGGACTCCATTTAAAACCCGGTATCTCAATCCCAAACTGCATTCCATGCGTATGCCCGCTAAGTGTAAGATCAACATCAGGATATTGCGGACGTACCTGTGCATCCCAATGGCTGGGATCGTGACTCATTAAAATTTTAAAAGGATATTTTTCTGTTCCTGCATAAGCAAGATCCATTCTTCCGTGTTTCGGGAATCTTGCTATGTTGCTCCAGTTCTCAATACCAATTAAAGCGATTTGCTCACCATTTTTTTTCAGCACAACATGCTCATTCATCAGCAAACGCCATCCCAGCTCAGCATGAACTTTCGCAAGGTTGATCAAATTTTGTTGTTTGGTTACGCCATTAAAAGGCCAGTGTGCATAATCACCATAATCATGATTACCAAAAGTTGAATACACACCCAAAGGCGCTTTTAACTGGCTGAACACATCCATGTATTCTTCCATCTCTGTTGCCCTGTCATTCACCAGGTCACCGCTGAATAAGATAAGATCTGCATTCTCATCCATAATTTTTTTTACTCCTCTCATCACTGCGGATTTATTTGTAAAACTACCTGAGTGTATATCACAGATATGAACAATTTTTAATCCTTTAAACGATGCAGGCAAATTGTCGAATGCCAGTTTCACTCTTCTTACTTCGTATCTGTATTTATTTCCAAAGCCATAAATTAAACTTCCAAACAAAGTGCCGCCGGCAGCTAAGCCCAGCCAGCTCAAAAAAACAGAACGGCTTATTCCACCTTCTGTAAGCTGCTCTCCTTCTGTGTTTCTAAAAAATAATTTTCCCGTTATCCATTGAATTAATCTCCTCATATCATCAACCAAAAAGAAAATAACAGAAATTAATTTTCCAAGAAATAAACCCACAACGATTGCAAATAAATATGTTCTTAATTTTTTTGGAAGGAACTCAGGTCCTGTTAAAACAAAAATTAAAAAACCAATAATTGCAAGTATTGAAATAGTCCAATAGATTGAATAAATTATTGTTTTTGTTTTGGGAGAAGCAGAATGGCTAACCACTTTTATTGCCTGGAACACGTATGTGTCGAGCAATATCATTATGGCAAGAAAAATTAAAACAAAGGTGGGACTACGCATGTTATTATTACAAGCTAAAAATTTATGAATTCATCAACCTGCTGATCAATTGCCTGCAATGTACTTTTATTAGTTATTGTTCCATCTTCATCCATCACTTTATCAATTACTGAAATGGGAAGCTTATTGTGATGCACAATCATCTTCATGTGATTTAATGATCCTGTGATCTGATCCATGCCCCGCAAATTACCTGCTCTGCCTGTTGAAACGCCAACTAACAATGCTTTTTTATACCACCACGCTCTTTTTACATCGCTTATATCTATCATCGCTTTTAATACGCCGGGAAAAGTGCCATTATACTCAGGTATTATAAAAATAAATTTTTGAGCAGGAATTAAAAATTCATTTTCAGCTTTAGAAAAATCGGGGTTCTTTTCTAAAACATTCAAATTTTTTAAAGAAAAAATAGAAGCGTTTATTCCTTTTGTTTTTAATATCTTTTGATACTCTTTGGCAACTTTTTCTGTATGGCTGCCTATCCTGTTTGTTGCAGATATGATTGTGTACATGATAAGATTATTACACCAGCTTATTTGTTAGAAGTTGGGGGATTAATATCATCCTAATATTATACCGAATAAGTAAATTTGCCAACCTGTCATAAAATGTGTGATGTACGAAGTACAATATACGATGTAAGAAGTGTTGAAAGTTACTGCAGGTAGAAATTGAATAATTAAATTATTATAAAATTAAATTTTCCCCTTTAGGGGATAAGGGGCATGGCAAAGATAATAGGCATAGCAAATCAAAAGGGCGGCGTTGGCAAAACTACTACTGCAATAAATCTTGCAGCAAGCCTTGGCGTATTGGAGTTTAAAACATTGTTGGTAGATGCGGATCCGCAGGCAAACAGTACTACAGGCCTGGGTTTCGACCTTCATAATATTACCCACGGATTGTATGACTGCATGATAAATTCAACATCTGCCAGAGATGTAATTCTAAAATCGGATATTCCTTATCTCGATGTAATTCCTTCGCACATTGATCTTGTAGGGGCTGAAATTGAAATGATAAACTATCCTAACCGGGAAAGTGTTTTAAAAAATATTTTAGACCCGCTTAGGGATGATTACGATTTTATTGTTATCGATTGCTCACCATCATTAGGTTTAATAACAGTGAATGCATTAACTGCCGCAGATAGTGTGATAGTACCTGTTCAGGCAGAATTTTTTGCTTTAGAAGGTTTGGGAAAATTATTGAACACCATAAAAATTGTACAGAACAGGTTAAACCCTGAACTACAAATTGAAGGCTTGCTGATGACCATGTATGATGGCCGTTTGCGTTTATGTAACCAGGTAGTAAACGAGGTACGAAAACATTTTGAAGACCTTGTTTTTTCAATCATTATTCATCGCAACACAAAGTTAAGTGAGGCGCCAAGCTTTGGTAAACCTGCAATTTTATATGATGCAGACAGTAAGGGTGCCATAAATTACCTCAATCTTGCTAAAGAAATTCTACAGAAAAACAATATGACAAAAATTTCGCAGGAAGAAAGAATTTTACAATAAAAGCTGTTAGCTATTAGCTTTGGGCTTTGGGTATTTTGCTTACCACTCATAACTAACAGCTGATGGCTCACAGCTAATTTTAAAAATATGTCAACACAAAATAAAAAAGATGCACTCGGCAAAGGCATTCGAACTTTATTACAAAATATTGATGCAGATCTTAAATCCACTGCAGGCTTATTAAAAAGTGAAGTAATAGAAAAAGCCAGCACAAGTTTGCGAATACCGCTTGCTCAGCTCGAGATAAATCCAAAACAACCCCGTCGTGATTTTGATGAAATGGCTTTAAGTGAACTGGCTGCGTCCATCAAAACTCATGATATTATTCAGCCGCTCACAGTTACTAAACTTGCCGGTGGAAAGTATAGAATAATAGCGGGTGAAAGAAGATTCAGAGCCGCAAAAATTGCAGGATTAAAAGATGTTCCGGTGTATGTTAGAGAAACGAAAGATTCTCAACTGCTGGAGCTTTCCTTGCTGGAAAATCTGCAAAGAGAAAATTTAAATGCAATGGAAATTGCCTTAAGCTACAGGCGCCTGATGGAAGAACTGGATTATACACAGGAGCAGCTTGCTGAGAGAATTGGAAAAGAAAGAAGTACGGTTACCAATTACATTCGCCTTTTAAAGCTTCCGCCGGATATACAGATTGCTGTACGCAATGGCACTATCAGCATGGGACATGCAAGAGCGCTGATAAATGTGGATGCGATTGATAAACAGCTTTTCATTTTCCATGAAATAAAAAATAAAGAATTGTCTGTACGGCAAACCGAAGAGCTTGTAAGAAGATTGTATACTTCAGGCAATGCTGTTAATAATTCCGTAAAATCGCAACTATCGCCTGCATTAAAAAAAATTGAAGATAATTTAGCTTCTCACTACAGTACCAAAGTAAAATTGAATTATAATAAAAAAGGCTTTGGCAGTATTACTTTTGAATATTATTCTCTGGAAGAATTAAATTCAATTTTAGATAAGATGAACGTGCCTGTGAACTAAGCGTATGCTCAATAAGAAATTATTTTTCTGTATAGTATTCTTTGTATTTATAGTTTTATGCAGGCAAAGCTTTGCCCAGCAAAAAACAGATAGTTTGACAAGCGTTAATATAAAAAAACAGGACACTTCCGCAAGAAAAAATATTTTAGCACTTGATACATCTGCAAAAAAATACAATCCAAAAATTGCCACCTTCAGGTCTGCTGTACTTCCCGGCTGGGGGCAGGCATACAATAAAAAATACTGGAAGATTCCTATTGTTTATGGAGCACTTGGAATAACAGCATATATATTTTTCGATAATTTAAAAACATACAAACTTCTAAGGCAGGCGGTGATATTACGCTCTGACACAATTCCTTCTAATGATGCTTTGATTGATCCGAGATTTGTAAATCTTTCCACTGAATCAATACGAAGTTATAGAAATTCATACCGGCAAAATGTAGATTATTCAGTGCTTTTCTTTTTACTTTTTTGGGGATTGAATGTTGTGGATGCCACTGTTGACGCTCATTTAAAAGCATTTGATGTAAGTGATAACATTAGCTTTAGAGTAAAGCCGGGTTACAATCCAACCGCTAATACAGGCGGTATCAGTCTGGTCTTTTTTTTTAAAGATAAACAGTCAAAAGTTTTACCTTCACTACAATAATCTCCTCTCCACTTGTGGAGAGGATAAAGGTGAGGTCATGAAAATTGCACTAATTGGTTACGGCAAAATGGGTAAAGCCATTGAAGAGATCGCTTTACAAAAAGGTCATACTATTTGTTTAACTATTGACTTATATAACCTGGAAGATCTTACAAAAGAAAATTTACAAAAAGCAGACGTAGCAATAGAATTTACCTCACCGGAAAATGCAGCTAATAATATTTTGCAATGTTTTGATGCAGGCGTTCCTGTAGTATGTGGCACTACCGGCTGGCTTAATAACCTTAGTAAAGTAAAAGAAATCTGCATTGAGCAAAATGGTTCATTTCTATACGCAAGTAATTTTAGTATTGGTGTAAATATTTTTTTTGAGCTTAATAAAAAGCTGGCAGAATTAATGAGTAAACAGGATTATAATATAACCATAGAAGAAACTCATCATACACAAAAAAAAGATGCTCCCAGTGGTACCGCCATTACAATAGCGGAACAGATAATAAAAGAATTATCTCATAAAAAACGATGGGTTAACCAGGAAAGCAACAACGCTGAAGACCTATCCATTATCAGCCACCGCATTGATCCTGCTGCCGGAACTCACGCTGTTAAGTATTCATCAGATGTAGACAATATTGAGATCATTCATAC
>JADGPX010000010.1 GCA_017882215.1 Chitinophagaceae bacterium
AGATATAAACTCTCCTTATGTAGATGGCTATGGAAATCTTCTTCCAATTATAAGAGCAGGAATAAATATTGGGTTGAACAGAGGGAAGAGGAAATAATTATTTTATCTTTTTTACTAATTGTTCTCCAATTTTTCTGGCTGTTTTTGTGTCACCGGCTGGATACAATCTATAACTTTAGTCTTTCTCTGTGCATATTATTGTCACTAATGTTCATTGCTATGTCGTACTCATTTTTGGTAGAGTATATATGGGTCTTAATTTTTTCTTCTGTATAGGTAATTGCATTAAATAAAATTTTATCATCAAGATCTGTTACAATTGAATGATTAACATCTTTTTCTTCCATATGTGCCACAGCTCTATTTGCCGCTTTTAATACCTCAAGAATGTCATTATATATTGGCTCCTGAATAACAGTGCGGATGTATAGTCTTTTTGCATATTTGCCGAGTTGTTTCTTTTCACTAATGTCCTCATTTCCTTCTCTCAAATTTACTCCTAATTCACCAAGCAAGAACCTGACCATTAGCATTGAAATGTCTTTTGAGCACCTATGAAAATCACGAATTAATTCTCTTTTATCACTCGTTAATTTCGAGAATCTTTCCCTATAAGTAATTAAGAGATTTATTCGATGGGGAATATGTTTTTCTAAATAGTCTTTTTTTGTCATTGAAGATTATTGACATTGCTCGGGAAATTATCCCTGTCCCGTAAATTACCAAACTTTTTTATAAATAGTTTTCAAACTCTTCCGGATTATTTATTATCGTCATTCTCTTCACAACCGTATCATATAAAAATTTTTCTTCCTCCATTTTTTTCATGTGTGCAATAAGATGATCGTAAAATCCATCACTGTTTAAAAGAAATATTTTTTTATCATGAATGCTTAACTGGTTCCATGTAAGCATTTCAAAAAATTCATCTAATGTTCCATAGCCGCCGGGTAATATCAGCGCTGCATCACATTTTTCATACAACAAAGCTTTTCTTACATGCATATCTGTTACTTCATGCAGTTCCGTTAAACCCAGATGCTGGTGTTCCCATTCAACCAGTACTTTAGGCATAACACCAATTACTTTTCCTTTCTTTTCCAATACCGCATTGGCAACAGCACCCATAATACCTTTGGTACTTCCGCCATAAACAAGTGTTATATTTTTTTCTGCAAGAATATATCCTAATTGTTTTGCATGTTCAACATACAAAGGATTGTTGCCTGTTTTAGAGCCGCAGAAAACTGCCAAAGATTTAATTGACATATTTTTATTTATCTTGAATTAAATTCAAAAGTAATTAGATAATATGTCTCCATTAATGTTGTTTTCGTTTGTGCTCGGCTATTTTATTATCCTGCTTATTGTAGCCAACCGCACTTCCCGCAATTCAAATAACGAAAGTTTTTTTATCGGTAACAGAAGCTCTAACTGGATGCTGGTTGCATTCGGTATGATAGGCACTTCATTGAGTGGGGTTACATTTGTCAGCGTTCCCGGCGCAGTTGGTAAGGAATCATTTGCATATTTCCAGATAACTTTGGGTTATTTGATCGGCTATGCAATAATTGCTTATGTATTGCTCCCGATATATTACAGGCTTAATGTTACTTCCATCTATAATTATTTAAGTACAAGGTTTGGATTTAGATCTTATAAAACCGGTTCTGCATTTTTTATTCTCTCCAGAACATTAGGTGCAACTGCGAGGCTATACCTCGTGGTGGAAATACTGCAGTACTCAATCCTGGAATCTTTTCATGTTCCATTTTGGTTAACAACGGTTATTATTTTAATTATGATATTATTATACACTTATAAGGGTGGTGTAAAAACAATAGTGTGGACAGATACTTTACAAACAACATGCATGCTTGCAGGTTTAATAATTTGCGTTGTTTTTATTTTAAATAAAATGGGATTAAGTTTTACTGACAGCATCCATCAGATAAATCAAAAAGGATATGGTAAAATATTTTTTACTGATATAAATAGTAAGCTGTTTTTTGTAAAACAAATTTTAGCAGGTGCATTTATCACAATTACTATGACAGGTATGGATCAGGAAATGATGCAAAAGAATCTTTCTGTAAGAACATTAACAAATTCCAAAAAAAATGTTCTAACCCTTTCTTTCATACTTGCTATCGTTCTATTGCTTTTCTTATTTTTAGGTGGACTGTTATATCTCTACGCCGGTCAGCAAAATGTAACTGTAACAGGCGACAAATTATTCCCTGAGATTGCGCTACATCATATGCCGCCATTGATCTCAGTTATTTTTATTGTAGCATTAATTTCTGCTTTATTTCCAAGCGCTGATGGGGCAATTACTGCATTAACATCATCCTTTTGTATTGATATTCTTGGTATGAAAAGAAGAGAGGACTGGACTGAATTGGAGAAGAAAAAAGTAAGACAAAAAATTCACCTTACTGTTGCCTTTATATTTCTTGTATTTGTTATGATATTTAAATGGGTAAATGATCCGAGTATGATAAGCGTGATACTGAAAGTGGCCGCTTATACCTATGGTCCATTGCTGGGTTTATTTTCTTTTGGAATACTAACTAAAAGAAAAGTAATTGACAAATTCGTTCCCATTGTTTGTGTTCTTGCTCCAATAATTTGTTTTTTTCTCGATAAATTTCAAAAAGATATTTTTGGTAAATATGAAATAGGACTGGAGCTACTTATTATTAACGGGCTACTCACTTTTATCGGATTATATTTAATTTCAAAACCAATCCCAATTTCTCCTGAAATAAAATCCATATTACATGATGGAACTGATCAATAAAAAAGCTGAGGCTTACGCAAAAAATTTTTCTTCAAAAGAAGATGAATTGTTGGCAGAGATAGCAGCCTACACAAATCATCATCCGCATGCACAAATGCTAAGCGGACATGTACAAGGCAAAATATTAGAAACAATAAGTTGCTTATTACAACCTAAAAAAATTTTAGAGATTGGAACGTTTACGGGTTACAGCGCCCTGTGCCTTGCAAAAGGCTTGCAGCCTGATGGTAAACTGCATACCATCGAATTGAGAGAGGAGGATGCAAAAATTGCCCGGTCTTTTTTTAGCAAATCTTTACAGAATAATAAAATAGTTTTACACGTAGCCAATGCATTAGATATTATACCAACTTTAAATGAAGAATGGGATATCGTATTTATTGATGCGGATAAAGTAAGTTATATTGATTATTACGAATTAACTTTGCCGCACGTAAAACAAAACGGATTAATAATAGCTGATAATGTATTGTTTCACGGTGAAGTATTGGAAGAAAGTATTAAAGGTAAAAATGCAAAAGCAATTCATGCATTTAATAAACATGTAGCCAACGATAAAAGAGTGAAGCAGGTGATGCTCACCGTTAGAGATGGATTGTTATTGATAAGAAAATTGTAAATATGGTCAGACCGGAACGGTCAGACCAAAACCCTAACCCAGTTATATTTTATGAAAAAAGCTTTTCTCTTTATTGTTTCATTGTATTTTTTCCCGTCTGCCTTTTCTCAAAAAATTTCTGCAGAACAATATATTAAAACTTATAAAGATAATGCCATACGTGAAATGAAACGTATGGGAGTGCCTGCTGCTATTACACTTGCACAGGGCTTGCTGGAAACTGAAAACGGCAACAGCGATCTTTTAAAAAAATCAAATAATCATTTTGGCATAAAATGTAAAAGCAGCTGGACGGCTGAAGGCGTAAGTCATGATGATGATGCCATAGGTGAATGTTTCCGCACATACAAAGATGCGGAAGGTTCTTATAGAGATCATTCAAATTATTTACGTGGGAATGATCGCTATGCTTTTTTGTTTAAGCTTGACCCAAGAGATTATAAAGGCTGGGCATACGGTTTAAAAAGAGCGGGTTATGCAACTAATCTCAGGTATCCTGAAATTCTTATAAAAAATATAGAGGAAAATAATCTTCAGCAATATACTATGGTGGCTGTTAATGAAGTTCCGGTTTTTGATGCATCAAAATACCAATCTGATCCTGAAGAAAAAGCTTTTAATGAGATAGTTAAAAGCAAAGGATCTTCTAATAATCAACAGGTAAATATTGTTTCAAATACTTCTAAGGAAAAAATTGATATTAATGGAAGTAAAGCTATTTATGAAACCAAGGGAAGATCGTTGCTGGCGATCGCAACTGAAAATAATATCAACCTTAATAAACTTTTGGAATATAACGATCTGCAAAAAGATGGATTGCTGGAAGACGACCAGTTTATTTTTCTTGAAAAAAAATCAAAAGAAGGAGATAAGGATTTTTATATAGTTCAAAACAATGAAAGCCTTTACGATGTGGCGCAAAAGAACGGTATCCGTTTGCAGAATCTGTATGAATACAATAATTTAAAGGGTGATGAAAATATATTTGCAGGAAGTAAATTAAATTTAAAACCCACATCGAAAGATCAGCCGGTTCTTGTAAAAGAGATTCCTGTAATTACACCGGTAAAAACATATGCAGTGCAACCTAAAGAAGGGCTCTATGCTATATCTAAAAAATATGGTGTTACAGTTGCGCAGCTAAAAGAATGGAATAACTTAACTGATGATAATTTAAAAGTTGGCCAGCAACTCATCGTCTCAAAATAATGTATGGAACTTATCCAGGTTCACGATAAACAATTTAAGCCTTACATCTCCGCTGATAAAATTTGTGAAGAAGTAAAACGGATTGCTTCGGAAATCAATAAAGATTATGCTGGAAGAAAGCCTTTGTTCATAGCCATACTCAACGGCTCTTTTATGTTTGCATCTGATCTTTTTAAAGAAATAACTCTTGAGGCAGAAATTTGTTTTATAAAACTTGCTTCATATAAAGGAATAAAATCATCAGGGCAGGTAATAACCGCGATAGGATTAGATATTGATCTTGTAGGCAGAGAAATAATTATCATTGAAGATATTGTTGATACAGGCAATACGCTGTCGAAATTTTTGCCGCAGATAAGCCATCATCATCCTGCTTCGCTAAAAATTGCTGCGCTATTGCATAAGCCCGAAGCAATCGTACACCCGATTAAAATTGATTACCTCGGCTTTAGTGTTCCCAATAAATTTTTATTGGGTTATGGATTGGATTATGATGGATTAGGACGAAATATAAAAGAGATTTACCAACTGGTGTAATACAAACGTGAGACGTGAAACGTGAGACTGAAAGGTGAAATTTCAAAAGTGAGAATATACTCTCACGTTTCACGTCTGCCGTTTCACGATTTAATACCTTATCTTGAATGAAATGTAATTTTCATATTACATGTAATAAAAGCCCGTTGCAAAAACTCTTAATTACAACTCTTTTTTTAACCCTGTGTTTTAACCTGCCTGCTCAATATTATATCAGGGGAGAAGTGAAGGATGGAAAGAACCAGCCCTTGCAAAATGTAAAGATTTACCTGCACTCTAACCGATTACTTTATTTTAGCGGCAATACCGGCGGCTTTGGAATTCTCACTTCAAAATTCTATGACTCATTAACTTTTAATGCAGATGGTTATGAGCCAAAATCCATCAGTGTTAAGGCTGATACCTACCAGGAAGTAAATTTAAAAATGCTGTATCCAAATACAAACCTGCAAAAGCAAACACTCATTTCTATTTCAGGCAGAATAGATAATAATGATAACCAAAACCTGTTTGGTAATGAATCATACAGCAATCGGGTAGAGAATAATTTTGTAAATGCGGATAAATTTCCTGCTACAGCATTTTCAGTAAGAGCGGATAAAGCATCCTATACAAATGTCCGAAGGTTTATCAACCAAAAGAGTACAGTGCCTGTTGATGCGGTAAGGATAGAAGAGATGCTGAACTATTTTAATCTTAATTATAAGGAGCCTGATGAAAATAAAACATTCAATGTAGAATCTCAATTAACTTCCTGTCCATGGAATATTAATCACCAGCTTTTGTTTATTAATTTAAGTGCCAAAAAATTAAACCTTGATAATGTGCCCCCGAGCAATTTTGTTTTTTTAATAGATGTTTCCGGCAGCATGGATCTTCCCAACCGTTTGCCTCTTTTAAAAGCATCATTTCAGTCGCTGGTAAAAAATTTAAGAGATAAGGATACAGTTTCGATAGTAACCTACGGAGGAACGGTAGGGGTGAAGCTGCCACCAACAAGCGGTGCAGAAAAACAAAAAATTATTAATGCCATAGAAGAATTAAATGCTGCAGGCGAAACACCCGGCGAGGCTGCAATTCGTGCTGCGTATAAGCTTGCTAAAAATACTTTTATACAGGGTGGAAATAACAGGATCATTCTTGCTACCGACGGAGATTTTAACGTAGGGCAAACTACTGAAAAAGAATTGGAAGAATTGATAATAAAAGAACGTCAATCCGGAATTTATCTTACCTGCCTTGGTGTAGGAATGGGTAATTACAAAGATTCAAAAATTGAGGCGCTGGCTAAAAGGGGAAATGGAAATTTTGCTTACCTGGATGATATTAAAGAAGGAGAAAAAATTTTAGTTAAAGAACTTACGCAAACATTATACACTGTTGCAAACGATGTATCCATCAATGTAGAGTTCAACCCTGAAATGGTAAAAGAATACAGGTTGATTGGATACGATAATAAAAAGAATGTGATAACAGATTCTGCCAGCATACTGGAAGGCGGCGAAATTGGTTCAGCCAATGGAATTACAGCGGTATTTGAAATAATCCCCACAGAAAATAATTTATTTGAAGATGATCCTTTATTAAAAGATGATATTGCTGCTCTAAAACTTAATTATCGTTTGCCTGATGACAGTACTCAAAAAAGTTACGAATATACCTGTGCTGATAATTATAAAGATTTTAAAAACATATCCAACGATCTAAAATTTGCAACGTCGCTTACAATGTTTGGTTTATTGTTGAGGAGATCAAAATATTCTTCTTATGCCTCGTGGAGTGATGTAGAAAAAATAGCAAAGGAATCTAAGAATGCAGATGACTATCTTCAAAATGAATTTATAACCATTGTGGAGAATGCAAAAAAAATATATTCAAAGAAGAGTAAAAAGAAAGTAACAGTTAAGTATTAATTAAAAGTTTCTCTTATTTTTTTTCTACCTTGGTCGGGTGTCGACACCGACCAATAATTTGAAATTTTCATAAGGGGAAAACACCCTCTCCCATTCGGCAAACAATGAAAACTATAAAAGAAAATTTATTAAGAGAACATAGCCCGCCTATTGTTCCGCCAATATAAGCAACGAAACATTGATTATGGTTGTCAATAAAAAAACATTCATTCTGAAAAAGCTCATCATTCCCCTTTTATTAGCCATTTATTTATTATCAACTTCATCTTCTTGCAAAAAAACTCCAGTAACTGAATTCAATAAAGAATTTCCTAATACCACTGGCACCTGGTGGAAATATAAAGTTTATGATAGTATAAACAGCCAATTAGATACTATAACAATTACAATAGTAGGGTCTGCTAAATTAAGTAACGGAGAAACTGCAACTATTTGGCAAATTAAATCTCTTTTTAATATTGTTGATACTAATTATGTGTATAGCGGAAATAATATAGTAATAGATTATCATTACAAAGATGCAAGCACCTTATTAAAGAAGTATATTTTCCCTTTAAATATAGGTAGTAATTGGGTTAATTTAAATTATGCTGATACAAGTAAAGTCACACTTAAGAATGCTATCAATGTTATAGCGGGCAATTTTACAGAATCTTACTTAATAAAAAGAGATTATAAATCCTTTCCAGGATATAACGTTTTTAAAGAAGATGAATTTTTTGTGCCAAATGTAGGAGTTGTAAAGAAATCAATATTCGTAATAACATTAGGAACGCTAATTAATCAAAATTGGGAACTAGTTTCCTATCTCAAAAGGCAATAGGTAATAATTTTGTCTTTGGTTGGTGTTTTCACCAACAACAATTCAATTAAAAGTTTCTCTTATTTTTTCCCAGAAAGATTTATCATTTTTATCAGGATGCGGCTGAAAGTTTTGACTGCCCTGCATCTTTTCCAAAATATTTTTTTCTTCTGCAGATACATGTTGTGGCGTCCATACATTTACATGAATAAGCTGATCTCCTTTTTCATGACTGTTAATGCTGGGGAAACCTTTTCCTTTCAACCGGAATATTTTTCCACTTTGTGTACCGGGAGGAATTTTTATTTTGGCTCTTCCATCAATCGTTGGCACTTCTATCTGTGTGCCAAATACGGCATCAGGAAATGACAGGTAAAGATCGAAAGCTACATTTAAACCATCTCTCTGCAATTGCTCATGTTCTTCTTCTTCAATTAATATTATCAGGTCGCCTGAAGAGCCGCCACGTTCGCCGATATTACCTTTGCCACTCATGCTTAACTGCATTCCATCCTGCACACCAGCCGGTATATCCAGCGTAACAGTTTCTTCTCCATATACTCTTCCCTCACCTTTACATGCAGTACATTTATTGGTTATTGTTGTGCCTTCGCCATTACATGCCGGGCAGGTTGTAACGGTTTGCATTTGCCCTAAGAAAGTATTTTGCACTCTTCTTACCTGTCCATTACCTCCGCAGGTTCCGCATGTTTGTACACTGTTTTTATCTTTTGCGCCAGAGCCATTACAGGTGCTGCACAAAACGTATTTTTTTACTTTAACAGTTTTGGTTATGCCTTTTGCTATCTCCTCAAAATTTACTTTTATTTTTATACGAAGATTATTACCTCTTACACCTTTGCTTCTTCCGCTACGGTTTCTTCCGCCTCCGCCAAAAAAATTACCGAACATATCATCCCCGAAAATATCTCCAAACTGGCTGAATATATCTTCAGTATTCATACCAAAACCCCCACCTCCACGCCCTGGTCCAAAAGCACTGTGTCCAAACCTGTCGTATTGAGCTCTTTTATCCTGGTCGCTTAATATTTCATAAGCTGCTGCTGCTTCTTTAAATTTTTCTTCAGCAGATTTATCGCCGGGATTTCTGTCAGGATGAAATTGCATGGCAACTTTTCTATAAGCTTTTTTTATTTCATCTGCTGATGCGTTTTTGCTTACCCCTAATATTTCGTAAAAATCTCTTTTTGAAGTCATACCCCTATCCCCAAAGGGGAATTTTAATTTTAATTTATTTACTTTAAATTATTATCTCTATTAATGTTTTTTTTATCTCTCATATAATAAACGCATGCAAAACTCCTCTTCAGGCCTGCCCGACTAATCGTTCAGGCGGGGGTTGGGGGTTTATTTTCCCACAATTACTTTTGCAAACCGGATAAGTTTATCATTTAAATAATATCCTTTTACAATCTCATCAATTACTTTACCTTTTTTGTTTTCGTCTTCAACCGGAACCTCCGCTATTGCTTCGTGTTTATGAACATCAAAATCTGTATCAATGCTATTCATTGCTTTTAATCCCTTTGATTGTAATGTGGTTCTGAGCTTATTAAAAACAAGTTGCACACCTTCTTTAATTTGTTCTATGTTATCAGCAGTATTCATTTGCTTTTCAGCCCTGTCGCAATCATCCAATACCTCCAGCATCGAAGCAATAACTTCCTTACCTGCGGTTTGAATTAATTCAACTCTTTCTTTTGCATTGCGTCTTTTAAAATTATCAAACTCTGCAAACAATCTTACATATTTATCTTTCTGTATCTCCAGCTCGTTTTTAAGCTTTGATGCTTCATCATCTTCGGAGGGTGCATTATTAGCCTCATTATTTTCAGCTTCGGTATTACCATCTCCGTCAGGAGTCCTTTGGACAATTTCATTTACAAATGCTTGTTTTTTTACAGTATTTTCTTCTGAGTTACTTTGTTTATTTTTATTCTTTTCCATATTTAAAAATTGGCTGCAAAGGTAGGATAGTCAAACATTTTGCCAATAAGAATTATTGGACAAATTGACACATAAAAACAGGTGAATGCTTAGCCGTGAAACGATAAACGTGGAAAACTGATGTTTGATTTTCACATCTTACTAAAGAAACCTTAAAATACAATGAATTATTTAACAACCTGGAATTTTCCGGAATCAATAATTTTTCCGGTCTTGTCACGAAGCTGGTAGATGTAAACACCCCTGTAAAAATCAGTAAGCGGGATATTAATTTTTGGAGTAACTATTTTTAGGTCAAAAACTTTTTTGCCAATAAAATTAAAAACCTGGAAAGAGAAGAATTTATCGAAGCCTTTTTGAAATTCGAAATTGATTACACTAACGGCAGGATTGGGATAAAAGCGCATAAATTTTACAGCAGGGTCTGCAGACACCGCTATGATCTTACTCTGGGCAAAGCTGCCCGAAACAAATAAAAAAGTAAAAATGAATATGTAAAAAATTTTCTTCAATACCGTAAAATTAGAGATATTATTTAAAAATAACAAGTTTAGCCTTTTATACGCTAATTAACAACTGTCATTCTTATAAAATTCTCTTAAAGAACGTTTAGAAAGGAGATTAATTGCATTGAGATAAAGTTTTTTGTATAGCTGTAAAATCCGGTATTTCACTTGCGTTTTCAAGTACCCCGGCATAGCGAACCATACCTTCTTTATCAATTATAAAAGCGCTGCGTTTGCTTACGCCTTTCATATCAAATCCAAAAGTTTCGTATAAAGATCCTTATGCAGCAGAAACATCTTTATTAAAATCACTCAGCAATGGAAAATTTAAATGCTGCTCTTCTTTATATTTTGCCAGTGTGTAAAGTGAATCAACTGAAATGCCGGGTACCTCATATGTATAAATGCTTTATTTTATTTTTACCCGTTTATTTTTTCTTCCTGCAATAACCCTATGGATAAAACTTACAGTGCTGCATCTTACCTGCATGATATTGAGGCAATAAGAGAAAGCAATAAAGTGAGTTACGACGATATTGAATTATTGACCAAATACATTGATAAACGCATAAGATCAAAAGAACTGGTTGACTTACGGGTTCTATGGAATCCTGAAAAAATTATTTTTGAAGATGGAACGGTAGCGGAATGATTACCAAACCTCGTAAGCCAGCGCTTCTTTAATTTTTGTAGTTCGCTTCTGTTTTTTGCTTAGCAATACAAACGCTGTAGCAACCACAGCAGTAACCGCCAAAGCTTTTAATATTAAAGATCTTTTATTTATATTATTTTCAGGGACATACACAACTCCTGTGGCATCTGCAACAGCGGGTTCATCAATATATCTTCCCGAAGAAGGAACTGCCAGTTCATAAAATTTTTCTGATAATTTGTGCAGCAATCTTCGCACCTCAGAACCCTGCATAGGTTTTCCATGCCCTGTTGCTACAACTTCCGGTTCTAATTTCATTAAATCTTTTACTGATTGTCGTGCAAGCGCCCAATCATAGGTTAAATATTTTGGCGGTCCGCTAACGGTTTTTAATTGAAGCATTACTGAAATTACAGACTCGGCTTTAGTAGTTACAAAGGCATCGCCGGCTATTAATACGCCATCACTTTCCCTGTACAAACTTATGTGACCCGGAGTATGCCCCGGCGTATGCAAAAATCTCCATTCAGGTAAACCGGGAATGCCTCCATTGTCCGGTAAAACATTTACATGATTCCATATATTGATAGGGCTGGTGGGATATGCCCATGCCATCAGCGACATTAAACCACCACCAACAGAAGGATCGGGTGGGGGATAAGATGACTTGCCTGTGAGATAAGGTATTTCAAGATAATGTGCATACACCGGAACATTCCATTCTTCAATAAGTTTTTCTAAAGAGCCAACATGATCAAAATGCCCGTGGGTAAGAATTATTGCTGATGGTTTTGAATCGCCAAAAAGCTGCTGCGCCATTTTTTTAATTTTCGGCGCTGACCATTTAAGCCCAGCATCCACTAAAACCCAATTGCCATCGAATGGATTAAGGATCATATAAATGTTTACAAAAATATCTTTCATTCCCCAAACGCCGGGTGCTACTGTAAAAAAATTTGTTGTATTTTTTTTTTGAAAATTTATTTCACTGCTCATGATAAATGGTTGAAAATATGTAACGAAAATTTTGATGAATGATCTTAAATAAACAATATAAAATCATGCCATAACAGAAGATACGGTTGTTGTATTGGCTTTAAACTTGCAGAAAAAAAGTTCATTGAATAATTATTGACGTATCGGTAGTAAAAATGCAAAGGAAATGAATGAGCTGGTGAAGAAGTGAATTGTGAATGATGAGTAGTCAGTGAGATTGCTTCGTCGCTTTGCTCCTCGCAAAGGCGTTATGTGATACTATTGCTGAAATATATTTACCGGCAAAATTAACTCCCATCTGTTTCTTCCTGTGCCGCCAAAAAGATCATTGTCTAATAAATAACTATAGCGTATCCCAAAAGTAACAGAGGCTTCGTTCCACCATTTGGTATCAAAATATAATTCTGCGCCGGTTGATCTGAAGTTTGCGGTAAACGGTCTGCCGTTAGTAAAAAAATCATTTACATGTGTATGATCATAAAATAAGTTTGCTCTCACTCTTAAAAAATAAACAATGTTGGCAAAGCCTGCATCAGGATAAATTAATGGCAAATGATAATTTACTCCCCACTTTATCATTTCATGTAAATTCTCTGCAGTATAACCTCTTGAAAATGGAAAGCCGCTGGAAAAATTAAGCTGACCAACAGTATCCTTTTTTAAATAAGCACCATTCAAAACTATATTATGATTGGTTAATAGCCCGGGCAGGTATAAGTTTCCATTTGCAACAAATTGTGAGCCTTCATAATTGGTTAATGCTCTTTTATACCCGAGAGATAATGTTTGTGCAAAGTGCGGAAAAATATTTTGTTTTGCTTTTTGTATTTGATTGCTGATAGTAAAGAAATTGTTTATATAACTATAAGAAATCTTTCCTAAAGTATCTTTATAAGGCCCTTTAAAATTTGATTGATTGTAAACATAACTGCTTCCGATATTAAGAAATGTAAGCGATCTTCCTTTGCTTAAATTCAATGGTATATTAATACCTGCATTAGGTTCCAGCTCATTCCAGTAAACTGTTTTGTTATGATATCTTCCCCGCCTGTCAATCGTATAATCTACACCTGCAGATAAGTATGGAAACAATGCACCATACACTGCACTAAAGCTAATTTTTTTCCACTGCTCGGCACGGTCATAGGTAAATGATAATTGCGATTGCAGGGTATTTAATATATTTTCACTTACAAGTGTTAAAGTATAATCAGGATCGTCAACCAATGGTTCGATGCTATGGAAATTTAGTAAGCCAAATGATTTGTGATATTTTGAAACCGGTAAATTTTCATGCGAAACAGAAGCCAGCAGATCAGCATTGGTTTTATCAAGAGCGCTGATTCCAAAATCAGAATTGTTTTGCGTGAATTGTTCAGGCGTTATTTCCTTCCATTGCATAGAAGTTTTCTCCGCTTGCTGCAAACGATAACCATTGGCAGTAAAGCTTGTCCAAATAATTTTATTTTCATTTACTGATGGCTGATAATTTCCCATACCGTTTTTCATAAGAGAAGATTGCAGTAAAAATATTTTTTTATTCTTCAATGAAAATGCAAACAATCTATCTTCTTCTCCATGCACAGCAGAAAAATAAATAGTATCATTAAATACGGATGGAAAGCCTATTACATTATATGAAAACGGAGTTAGGTATTCTGCATTTCCTGAGACTGTATTTATTAAACCCAGCGACATTTTACCTGCTTTATTTCTTACTGCAGAAATTATTTTATCACCATAAAATTTGGGATAGGTATAAAATAAATTTTCAGGATTTGGAATTGATTTTAAAACATCGCCGTTCGTTGCATTAAGTATTTGAAGAACTGAGCTACCTCCTGGATTAACTTCTACAGCAACTACTTTTGTGCCATCATCATTAATATCCGGCGCAAAATATTTTGTGTGATTGGTAAGTGATTGTTGGTTGCCTGTAGCAACATCTAATACCCGAAGATCACTGTAATCTCTATATCCCCAGCGAATATCAGGACGATAGGATACATAAACAATTTTACCATTGCTGTAAGAGAAATGATTGTCAATAGATACATCTTTTACTCTTATCTTTTTTTCTGAATTACCATTTTTGATTATGAATGTTGGAATGTGTTTGTATGTTGATCTTACATATACAATTGTATTGTCATCAGTAAAAGATGGAAATTCTTCATTAATAAATTCTTTATGAGATGAATTAATTTTTTGTGTTTCATCTTTCAGATCAAATCTATTTTTAAAATAATTCAAAGCATCATTTCTGAATTCCACGTAGCTTTTACCTGAATATTTTTTTATTGCTTTTTGAAAAGGATAGAACAATCCTTTGAAGGCTGCTGCATCGTGGGTTACATTTTTCCAGAAATCATCGCCGTATTTTTCTCTTCCATAAGCCACCAATAAATATCCTAAAGCATAATGATCGGGAACAAAATCTTTGTATGAGCCATTGCGCAGTTTCATCCAGCTATATTTTTTATCTGCCTGCCATAAAGAGCGGTAGTCTTTATAAAAAAATGGTAATCTTCCACGCCCCTGCAGGCTTACATTTGTTTCATTAAACACAGCATCTCCTTCAAAGAACCAATTTGGTATGGCAGCATTATTTGCCAGCGTCTGACCTTCATCACCAAATAATATTTTTAAAAGATTGGATAATCCAACATTAAAATTATTGTACTGTTGTACATGCCTGTACTCATGAATCGCAAGTTGATCTGCCCATGGCAAGCTTCCTAATTCAAAACTGCTTTGCAGAGGCGTTAAAAAAAATTCGCTGCGGAACGGTCCTAAACTTACATATGCATTGGAGATTGTAGTTTGATTTTGCAGCACTAAGTTTATCTTTCTTTGCTTAGTTCCAATTGTGTTTTGTGTTGATCTATTCAGATAAGAAATAATATTTGAAATTCTTGTGGCTGATGAGTCCAGTTGTTGGGGAAAAATAATTCTTGCTTCCGGAGTATTTACCTGGTTCCATTTTATAGAAGGTGGATTGCCGCCAAATTGCTGGGCATTGAGGCAACTGCAAAAAGTCATTAGCGTAAATCCTGTGAATATTATTTTAAATAAAAACATATTTATTTTTTGTTGAAGTTAAAACTTTAGAATTTGTATGAATGAGAATAAAATCATTTTGCATTGCTTTTCGGGAACATTACTTTATCAGGTTGGGTAAGCAATTCATCAAGTGCGCTTTTAATAATACGGCTTCTTGTGCCGCTTTTTATGAAGGTTATTCCATAATTTAAATTGTATTTGAGTTTTGTTTAATCAGCAAATAGAATTAGCACCATGGGGTACTACAGAACCTTTGGTTTTGCATATGTTACGGCAGTAATTCTTTGTATTCAGCCATACTTAAGATTTTAGGTTTCCCAACTCCTGAAAAAATAATCTGCCCCATACAATTTTTTTCTAAATTTTCAGTTATTAATAAGTGACGGGGTAACCTGTCGCAATCCAAGCATCATTATAAAAACCAAGCAATCCAATGGTAGTCCGTAAAGCAGTTATCTGCAAATGGCTTCTGTTTTTTATCTTACTTTCCCAGGCATTTATTTCCAGGGCACAACTAACTGCAAACTTTTCTGCAACACCAATATCAGGTTGCGCACCTTTTCTTGTAAATTTCACTGATCTATCCACAGGCAATCCAACAAATTGGAAATGGGACCTCGGAAACGGAACTATTTCATTTTTAAAAAATCCTGCAGTTACATACTTTGCTCCCGGCCAATACAATGTAAAATTAATTGTAACCAATGCCAGTGGGACAAATGAAATTATAAAAAGCCAGTACATAACTGTGTATAAAGCCCCTTCGGTAAATTTTGTAGGCACCCCTTTAAGTGGCTGTTTTCCTTTAAAAGCTCAATTCACTGATCAAAGTTTACCGGGCAGTGGCAGCATCAATAAATGGGAATGGGATTTTGGCGATGGCAACCTTTCATCCACGCAAACCCCGACACACATTTACATTGGCGCAGGTAACTTTAATGTATCATTAAGAGTAACTAATACATTTGGCTGTGTAACCACCGCTACAAAACCTCACTATATCCAGATAGGAAGCGGTGCTAAAGCTAGTTTTACCTATTCTGCACCTAATTCGTGTACTGTTCCTTCAACAGTTAGTTTTACAAATACTTCTACAGGAAACGGAGGCTTGACATATCAATGGGGTTTTGGAGATGGCGCAACATCTGGGTTAATTAATCCCACACATACTTATACAACGGCTGGAACATATACAGTTAGATTGATAGTAATAAATTCTACAGGATGTACTGATACGCTTACGAAAGTAAATGCCATTACTGTTGGCAGTGTAAAAGCAAATTTTTCAACTCCTGCAATTATTTGCGAGAACACACCTTTAACTATTGATAATACCAGTACTCCTATACCTTTAAACGTTACATGGGATTTTGGTGATAGTACCGTATCTAATGTTATTAGTCCGATTAAAACGTATAGCAACACAGGTAATTTTATTATTAAGATGATTGCCGACTTTGGCGGATGTATGGATTCTGTTTCAAAACCAATAAATGTTTTACCTAAACCGGCCATAACTTTTAATGCTGATAAAACAGGATCGTGCACAGCACCATTAACGGTAAATTTTACCAGCACAGTTACAGCAGGAAACCTTTACTATTGGGATTTTGGTGATGGCACTACATCAACCCAACAAAATCCTTCACACACATATACTGCATTAGGCGTTTATGACGTAAAACTTGTTGGAATAAATTCTGCAGGATGTAAAGATTCTTTAATTAAGCCAGGATACATAAAACTTCAAACGCCAACAGTAAGCATACCTGATTTGCCGGCTAAAGATTGTGCGCCATTTACTTTTACTTTTAGCGCTAATGTAAATGCTGTTGATCCTGTAGTAAGTTATTTGTGGAATTTTGGTGATGGCACTACTTCAACACTTGCTAATCCAACACATACTTTTACTAACGGAATTTATACTATCAGTGTAATTATTAAAACAGCAGGTGGATGTTCAGATACTGCAATAGTTGTAAATGGTATATACGCAGGTAATAAGCTTAACCTAAACTTTACAGCAACTCCACGGGATGTATGTGCATATCTCCCTGTGAATTTTACTGATTTCACAACAGGTGGTATAGAAGATAAATGGCTATGGTTTTTTGGAGATGGTTCTTCTTCAACTCAGCAAAATCCTATACATGTATACCAGGACACAGGTTATTTTGATGTTACTTTAATTGTTTGGAACAATGGCTGCCCTGATACAATTAAATTTTCAAAATATATTCATATAAGCCCACCTATTGCAATATTTGAAACTACATTTGATTGTGCATTGCCCAAACAAAGAATATTTACAGACCATTCAATTGGCGCAGATAAATGGCAGTGGGATTTTGGAGATGGAACTACTTCAGCATTGCAAAATCCTCCTATACATACATACGCTGATACAGGCACATACCAGGTTACTCTTACTGTAACTAATTTTATCACCGGCTGTTCTTATACTCAACCCCAAACTGTAATAATAGTAATTGAAAAAGCAGATTTTATTGCAGGTGATACAACTATATGTACAGGTTCAAGTGTAGATTTACAGGCAAGGAATATGAATGCTGCAAATGTTAGTTCATACTATTGGAAATTTGGAGATGGTACTGAAGCCTTCGACAATTCTTCAGTAAAGCATGTTTATACTACAGCCGGTAAGTACAGTGTAACACTTGTGATCACTGATATATTAGGCTGTAAAGATAGCCTTGTAAAAGATCTTTACATAAAAGTAGGCAACCCTACTGCATCATTTAAAAGCAGCACACCGGGTATATGTTTAAATAATGCGATTACTTTTACTGATAGCTCATACGCCAATGGTTATTCAATACAAAAATGGATATGGAATTTCGGTGATGGAATTACGCAAACCTTTACCGTACCGCCCTTTCAACATACATACGCTGCGCCGGGAGTTTATTCAGTTACGCTTACAGTAGTTGATAGTATGGGATGTACAGATAGTTTAGTGCAAACGAATGCATTAATGATCTCAAAACCGGCAGCAGATTTTACTTCTACAGATACAATGTCGTGTCATTTACAGGTGATCAATTTTACTAATTTATCAACCGGTCCTAATCTTACTTATAACTGGGATTTTGGAGATGGAACTACATCCACAGCAGATAACCCGGTACATCAGTATGTAACACAGGGTGTATATACTATCAGTCTTGCTATAACTGATGAATATGGATGTACAGATAAAGTTGTAAAAAATAATTATGTAACTATTACTGACCCTAATGCAGATTTTTCGCTTAGCGATTCTATAAGCATTTGTCCGCCGCTCGTTATTACATTTACTAATCTTTCAAAAAATTTTATTAATCGTGCCTGGGATTTTGGTGATGGATCTTCTTCTTCATTAGATAATCCTACGCATTTTTATTCTACCCCCGGTACCTATAATATTGTATTAACTATTACAGGATACAATGGATGCATTGATACAAAAGCAAAAAAAATAATTGTAAAAGGCCCGCAGGGTTCTTTTACCTACACAAACATTATAGGTTGCAATCCATTGCAAACAAATTTTAACGGAGCTTCAAAAGGCGTTACAAAAAATGATGTATCATTTATCTGGGATTTTAATGATGGTACTACATTATCCACTCCTGATTCTATTGTTTCGCATACATATATTAATCCGGGATTTTATCTTCCAAAAATGATTTTGATTGATACAGAGGGATGCCAGGTGCCAATTGTAGGAATAGACACTATCAGAGTTTATGGAGTAAAAGCTGATTTCAGCAGCAACACAACTACATTATGTGATTCAGGATATGTAACATTTAAAGATCAAAGTGCAAGCAATGATGTTATCACTGGATATCTGTGGAATTTTGGTGATAGCAGCACCTCTTCGCAGAAGAATCCTGTTCATTTTTATAACTCAACAGGAAATTATAATACAAGTTTAAAAGTTACAACACAAGTTGGTTGTACAGATACAATACAGAATCCTACACCTATAAAAATTATTGCCAGCCCAAAAATTGGTATCACATCTAATACAGGAGTTTGTATACCGGCAACAATAACTTTTACAGGGCAAATATTAACACCTGATACTTCTTCTTTAAAATGGAACTGGAATTTTAGCAATGGTAAAATATCAACCCAACAAAATCCACCGGCACAAACTTATTTTGGTGCAGGTTCATATACAATTCAAGCAATTGCAACTAACAGCAGCGGATGTAAAGGCTTAGCTACTAAGAGCATTCAAACATATCCTTTACCTCCTATAAAAGCAAATGCTGATTCAACTGTATGTCAGGGACAATCAATAAATTTAACCGCCATAGGAGCTTCATCCTATACATGGTTTCCTTCAGCAGGCTTATCATGCAGTAATTGTGCAAACCCTGTTGCAAAGCCTAATAGCAGTACACAATATACTGTTCAGGGTACCAGCGTTAATGGATGCATTGCATGGGACACGGTAATGCTTTCTGTAAGACTTCCTTTTAAAATGCAGGTTAGCAAAGGCGATACTTTATGTTTAGGAAAGTCAACACAATTTTTTGCAAGTGGCGCCAGCACTTATGTTTGGACGCCTTCCACCGGCTTAAATAATGCATCAATTGCAAATCCTGTTGCTACACCTACTTCCACTACAAATTATATGGTAGTTGGTAAAGACGATAAAAGTTGTTTTAAAGATACAGGCTATGTGCCGGTTAAAGTTTATCCGATACCAACTGTAGATGCAGGCAGCGATAAAACAATTAATGTTGGTCAGACACTTGATCTGGATCCAATTCTTTCCCCCGATGTTATCAATATAGTATGGACACCAATATCCGGTATTTTTAGAAACAGGTTCCCTGGAATAACGGTTAAACCACCTCAAACTACTGAGTATACAATAGAAGTAACAAACCAGGGAGGATGCAAAGCACAGGATAAGGTTACCGTTTATGTATTGTGCAATAATGCAAATGTTTTTATACCAAATACATTTTCGCCAAATGGTGATGGAGCAAATGATGTTTTTTATCCAAGAGGAACAGGTGTATTCAACATCAAAACATTCAGAATATTTAACCGCTTGGGAGAAGTGGTTTTTGAAAAGGCTAATTTCAATGCCAACGATGTTTCATCAGGTTGGGATGGCACATTTAAGGGGAAAAAATTAAATCCCGATGTATTTGTTTATACAATTGATATTCTTTGTGAAAATAATACTGTACTAACATATAAAGGCAATGTAGCACTAATACAATAAAGACGCTTGGTTTTATAATGACTGCAACTGGCTGAAATTTTTCAGCCTTTTGCTTTTTATAGGAAGAAAGAGTTTATGTGCAAAAACTATAAACGATTGGTGAAGACACCAATCGTGGCGGACTTACCTTGGTCGGTGTCTCACCGAACACTTTGGGAAAATAAATAAAATAAATAAGTAAGATTAAAAAATAAAATTTCTCTTACAGCGTTTATCTTTTGATAACACACAGTGTTGTCCTAATATCCAAAATCCAGATGATGAAAAACAATTTACACAAACTTTTTTGGGGATTATTTTTTGCACTCACTATTTCTTATTCAGGGTTTTCACAGGATATACATTTTTCACAATTTTTTGAAACGCCATTGCTTCGTAATCCTGCATTGGCCGGCATTTTCAGCGGCGATTTAAGAATACAAGGTGTTTATCGCACACAATGGAACAGCGTTACTGTGCCTTATCAAACCGGCTCTGTTAATGCAGAATATAAATTGCCTGTTGGAAATAGTAATGATTTTTTAAGTCTTGGAGGCGAAGTGTTGTATGATAAAGCCGGAACCGTTGCATTAACCGCTACACATATTTTACCAACGGTTAATTACCATAAATCGTTAAGTGAAGAAAAAAATATGTACCTATCGCTTGGCTTTATGGGCGGGCTTGTTCAAAGGAGGATTGATCGCTCTAAGATGACCACTAACAGCCAGTATAATGGTACAGCTTACGACCCAACTTTAAATGATGGTGAAACTTTTCCAAATTCAGGTTACACATATTTTGATGGAAGTGTTGGGATAAGTTTTAACTCGCAAATAGGTGCAAGCGAAGACAATAATATTATTCTTGGCGCAGCCTATCATCATTTTAATCATTCTTCTAAAATTTCTTTTTATGGAAATTCACAATTAGAGATGATACCAAAATGGGTTTTTTCTGCGGGGCTGCGTATGGGAGTGACTGATTATTCTTTTATCACATTTCAAGGCGATTATTCCAAACAGGGAACAAGCACAGAAACAATTGGTGGTGTATTATATTCATACAAACTGGATGATCCGATAGATCCAAAATATATTTTTCATGCAGGTGCATTTTTAAGATGGAAAGATGCAATAATTCCTGTAGCAAAAATGGAGTACAAACCATTTACAATTGCAGTTAGTTATGATGTAAATGTATCCCAGCTAAAGACTGCCAGCAGTGGCCGCGGTGGTTTTGAACTTTCTATTTCTTACCAAACTTATTTTGACAGATATAATTCAAGTAAAGACAAAACCCGCTGCCCACGATTTTAAACCGGCAATCCATGTTCTTTAAAAGTGTCAACGCATAAGAACTCTTAATTTTGGATTGTTTGGATGAGAATAACCTCTCCGTTATTTCGGAGGGGTTTTCTTAATTATAACCCTTTCTATTTATTATTTTTGAATGATGACTGTTAATGAACTATACAAAAACTTTGTTGGGCAATTAAAGATAATTTATGATGAAAGAGAATCAACCAATATTACTGATTGGGTTTTTGAAAGTGCTGGTATTAAGAAGTTGGATAGAATTACAGAAAAACGAAAACAATTAAATAATTCAACAGTTGAACAATTAAACACTAAACTTCTGGAACTATTGAAACATACACCTGTACAATATGTTTTAGGAGAAGCATGGTTTTTTAAAATGAAACTTTTTGTGAATGAGCATGTACTGATACCAAGACCTGAGACAGAAGAATTGGTAGAATGGGTGGTTGAAGATGTACGAGGTACGATGTACGATGTGCGAAGTAAAAAATCTCTCAACATCTCACATCCCACATCCCACATCGTACATATCCTTGATATTGGAACCGGAAGCGGATGCATTGCTATCGCATTAAAAAAGGAATTACCCGGTGCAGAAATTTTTGCAATTGATGTAAGTAAGGATGCTTTGGATATTGCCAAAAAAAATGCTTCTGATCAAAATGCAGAAATTAATTTTTTGCAAATTGATTTTCTAAATGAAGATCATTGGAAATCATTACAATCATTTCATATCATTATTAGTAATCCGCCATACATTCCTGAGAGTGAAAAAACAAAGCTTGCTAAAAATGTTGTTGATCACGAACCGCATGTTGCTTTGTTTGTAACTAATTATGATCCCTTTATTTTTTATAAAAAAATAGCAATGTTTGCTGATAAACATTTAAAAGCTAACGGAAAAGTTTATGTAGAAGTACATGAAGATTATTCAAAAGAAGTGCAAAAAATATTTGCGGAAAAAAAATTTAAAACAGAGATAAAAAAAGATATGTACGGCAGAGATAGAATGATTTGCGCTTATAAATAATAATCAAATCCAATTAATCTTATCAATCTCAAAAATCGTGGTTCAGACAATTATTTTGCGCTGCTTACGGAAGCAGATGTTGTTGCGCCTAATTTTTTTGCTACCTGCATTATTCTTACAATATCTCCCCAGCTCACTAATGAGTCAGCATTCACTACCACAGCAGGTTTTATGCTGTCTCCAGCTCTTATATGTTTTCTCAAGGCGGGTTCCAGGGAATCAAAAATTATCCTGTTTTGTCCTAAAAAAATATCCCTGTTTTTATTTATGCTCACTATCACGCTTTGCTTTGCCTTAGTATCACTCTTAGCCTTGGGGTTACTCATTTTTATAACATTGGGATTTGCCAATGTTGAAATAATTAAAAAGAAAAACATCAGGATAAATAAAATATCGTTCAGTGGTCCTGTATCCAGTTCTTCGTGAATTTCTTTATGCCGTTTTCTTAAACTCATTTTATCTTGTTGGTTCCTGTAAAATATCTACAAATTCTGCGCTGGCAATTTCCATTTTATTTTCTACCCTGTTTATTTTCGCTGCTAAATAACTGTGACCGATGTAAGCTAAAATACCAATGATTAAACCAGTTGCTGATGTGATCATCTTTATATAAATACCATCTGCAATAGTATTGGCTGTATACTCCGTACTTGCTGCAATTCCTTTAAATAACGAAAGCATACCAATGATGGTTCCTAAAAATCCAAACAATGGCGCAATGCGGGCAATAATTGAAATGATGGAAAGATTTTTTTCCATATTATACATTTCCAGCACACCAACATTCTCCATGCTTTTTTCTATCGCATCTATCGGTTTGCCAATTCGCTGAATGCCTTTATCAATTATCCTGGCAACAGGGTGAGAATTATTTTTTGAAATACTTCTTGCGGCAGCAACATTGCCTGTAACAATATTATCACGAATGATGCTCATAAAATTATCTTCAATTTTACTTGCTTTGCGTATGACGATAAGTCTTTCTATAAAAAAGAATATAGCGGCTGCAAATAAAATCGCTAAAGGAATCATGAGTACGCCGCCTTTAATTAATATATCCCAAAGCGATTGCATTTGAGGAGCTGTCTTAAGAGCGGAAGAATCTACCTGTAAAAAAAATAATTGCATTGAAATTTGGTTTTAGAATCCCGCAGTTGCGGGACAGGCAAATGTAAAGAGTAAATCCGTTAACGATTGGTTGCAAAAATAATTTTAACGTAATTATTAACAGGTGTCAGGCGACTTCCGGTTGCCAGACACCTACTCCTCACGATGAACAAAGCCTAACGAAAATGCAGGAAGACATACACTCCAGTATTCGCATTCTTCATCAAAGGGATTTGAATAACGAACACGACTTCCTTTTTTTATAAGAATGCTTTGCCCTGCTGATACAATAATTTCTTCACCATCAACTTCAAACTTTTTTTTGCCTCTGCTTATCAAAGTATATTCGTCAAATTCAGGATTTTGATGTGGCTCACTCCAGCCGGGCGGAGCAACCATATGTGCTATACTAAGGTTAGAATTTCCAGTTGTTGCCAAACCAAAATGTTCTTCAATTAATTTTCCATCTGTAGTTGGAACAACAAATGGTTTGTCTTGTTTAAAATAATTCATGCTAAATTTTTATAAATAAAAAGTGCCGCAATATTACGGCACTTAATAATTTTAAATTAAAATTTATTTTGCTTTTGAATCTTCCATAACAGTCATTGCCATTATTTGTTTCATCGTCTTCTCCATTCCTTCTGTGCTGCCGTCCAAAAATATTACATTGCCTCTGCCATACTCTGCAAAATTCTTAACCGCTTCTACCCACATGCTGAACAAAATAACATTGGTATCAAGATTTGCCTGCTTCATTTCTGATGCAGCCTGGCTCATACCTTTTGCAACTTCTTCCCGGAAAAGTGCAACACCCTGTCCACGCAACTGAGCCGCTTGTCTTTCTGCTTCGGCTGCAATTTTTATTGCATTACCTTCTGCTTCCGCCGCTTTTGTTTTTGTTATAAGTAAGGCCTGTCCTTCGTTTTCGGCTGCTGCTTTTAAATTATTACTTGCTACAACACGGCTCATACTTTCAATAATTGCTGTATCAAAAGTTATATCGTTTATCTGCAGATCTATTAAATGATAACCCCATTCTTCCAATGCAAAATCTATTTGCTCTTTTACAAACAACACAATTTCTTTTCTCAGCGTTAAAATTTCTGCCTGCCTTTTAGAAGCTACAAAAGCCCTGATAGAACCTTCAACCGTTCTTACTAAGCTCTGCATAAGATCTTTATCGCTGATGAATTTAAAAGCAACTTTTTTAATCGTTTCTTCCTGTTCATTTTGAACTGAATAGAGAAGCATGCTTTTAAAATAAACATTAGCCTGGTCAACAGTTATTGCCTGAAACTCCAGCTCAACCGAACGGTTTTGGATACTTATTTTTTTGTAGATCTGTTCAAAAAAAGGAAGCTTGAAATTTAGGCCCGGTCGCATTATGCGCCTGTATTTCCCAAACATGGTAACCACGCCTATCATTCCCTGGTTAACGGTTACAAAACATCCGAGGAAGGCAAATACTATAAGGATGATCCACCAGTAATCTCTTAAAAATTCCATAGTAATAAATTTTGTTGAAGATAATAATTTTTATGTAGCCAGCATTTAATCTTTGCTTAACCTCATCCTCCAACTCCTTCTCCAAAAGAGAAGGAGCGGTACTATAATACTAATCCAAAAATTATATCTTCCACTTCATCAACGAATTTTACTCAACAAGTTTATAATTCTTTCAGTTAATAGAATATACGGGCAATATGCGTTAGCAAGTCTCCCCTTTCGGGGGAGATTTAGAGGGGGCTACTCTTCTCTTCCCAAATCATACTTAAATGCACAATTGTTTCAGCAGCTTTTGCCATGTCCTTCACACCGATCCATTCCAGCTTTGAATGTATGCCCTGCATGCCTGTAAAAATATTTGGACAAGGTAAACCCATAAAACTAAGCTTGCTTCCATCCGTTCCGCCTCGGATACTTTCTGTTTTTACTTTTAAGCCTGTGCGGCTTATTGCTTCAGCAGCATATGCAACAACTTCAGGATGTTTATCAAGAACTCCTTTCATGTTTCGGTATTGTTCTTTAATTGTATACTCCATGGTTGCTCCCGGATATTTTTTTACAACGTCTTCTGCCAATTGTTTTAATTTTTCACCATGTTGTTTAAGCTTAGCATTGTCAAAATCCCTTACAATAAATTCTATGGTTGCTCTCTCTGCAATACCTTCCACTCTTACGGGATGCACAAAGCCTTCTTTCTTTTCTGTTACCTCCGGCGCCCATTCATTTTTTGGAAGAACATCTAAAATTTCACCTGCAATTTTTACAGCATTCACCAGTTTGCCTTTTGCATAACCGGGATGAGCGATAACTCCATTAATAATTATTGTGGCAAAATCTGCACTAAAGGTTTCATC